>CAKUYF010000014.1 GCA_934702115.1 uncultured Eubacteriales bacterium
AGCCATTAGCTCAGTTGGTAGAGCACCTGACTTTTAATCCGGTTGTCCGGGGTTCGAGTCCCCGATGGCTCACCAGGTCCAGATGATAATGTAAGATTCTTCAAATCTAAGTTTTAGGTTTGAGGAGTTTTTTATTTTAATTCAAAAACTTGTAAAATCACATAACTGTTACCCAAATAACTCAACAAATTCAAAGTGTTATAATGTATTTAAATCACCTTCTGGGGTAAACTCCACCTAGTTTATGACCTGTGGTAAAATACTCATCATCACCTACTGCCTCTTCAATCCAAAATGTTAAAAAGGACTTAAAACAGTTCTCCAACCTTATTCTTCCGGAAGCCATTATTAAAATTGTATTTTCTTTTTTACATACTGCGTCTATGCAATCAATAGCTTGCTCTAAATTCATCAATAACCTATCTTCCATTTGTGCTCTTTCGGCAATAGAACGTAGTCCTTCGCGTGCATTAGCCTCTACTATTCCTTTATGAGTATATATATTCCTACACCTTATATCTTGAGTGCAAAACTCTCCCGACTTACATATTAAATTTGCATTTACACTCATACTATTAAAAGTCGACAAAATAACCAATAAGGATCCTAATGCTTTCTTTAAATTCATAAACAAATTCTCCTACTCTATTTATTTAATTAATATAAAAAGAAAAATAATTTAGATAATACCGGGCTTAATCTTTCTTATATTACTTACATATTTAAATGTGTAATCCCTTTTTAAAGCTATGTTTTATTTTTTCCTATATTTTTAAACCTGATAAAAATTTACCCTTATAAATTAAAGCTTATTCTCAGATAAGCCAAAGGTGTACTAGTAAAAATTATCAATAGAAATTTTAAACTTAATTGGCATAAAATTATACAGTTAAAAATAAAATATTTTTCAATATTCACTTTTCATACACTTAGAATTATATTCTATCAGAAAATTTAGTAAATTTAAATAGCAAAGATAAATTTAAAAATCAAATTCGTTGAAAATTTACCTAAACGTTAAAATTTTTAGAAAAAGCTTTATTTAAAGTTTTATATTATAAACAATATTAACATAGTTTAATTTCATAATAATTTTTTTAATTAAAAAACGGAACCTACCAAAAAATGTAGTTTCCGTCTCATTTATGAATTGAATATTAAGTTATTAGACTGTTTTTTTACAGAGCGTTTTTTTGAATAACAATATTATTGCAAGAATCCCTAAGCTTAAACTCCAAAGTACCAACCAAATTAAAATATTTCTGTCCTCACCTGTTTTAGGGTTTTTATAACTACCTGAATTATTGCTGGATTCTATGTTTTTATTTTCGTTATTTTCTGATCCATTACTACCATTACCACGATTTGAATTTTCTTGAACTGTAAATGTGGTTACCGCATCCCCTGTTTTTGATTTTATTATTATTGCGTGTTCTCCTGCTGCAAGAGTAGAAACGTATGAATTTTTAAGTTCTATTATAGTACTTCCTTCTCTTACTTCATAATTGTTTTCTTTGACCTCTTTGCTATCGACGAAAACCCCAATAAGATCATCTTTGTTTGCTGTGGATTTAAATACAAGTCCTTCATTTGAACCTTTCGTCCATTTTGCTTTCTTGCCAGTAGTAATAACCGGTTTAGTTTCTTTGGATTTTTCTTTGTAATCGTATTTTGAGCTTGTAGCATGTTCACTTACGTTATCAGTAACATTATATCCTGATTCACTTATGCGTTCTACCTCAACAGCTTCAACCGTAAAATAAAGCTTAGCATCCCCTCCCGGATATTTCCATCCGAATTCTTGTAATTCACCGTTAAGATAGGAAGAAAAATTGTAGAAATTTTCACCATATATAGTCATTGCAAAAATTCCTGAAGTGTCATCATCTTTGTAGAGTGAAATGCGGTATGAAATTTCATTTTTATCAGAAGCTTTAGGGCTAACCTTATCCCATTTTCCGTAAAGATTACCATCTTTGTTTTCCCAAGTTAAATTTTTGGGCGTATCAAGACAAACGATTTTTTCTCCTTCAACCACCGTAACCGCTAAAACTGTAGGTAGTTTAAATGAAAATATCATACATAGTAATATAAACAAAGAAAATATAGCCTTAGTAAAGATGGATTTTTTCATATTAAAACTCCTTTTGATTATTATTTTAAGCACTTAGATTTTTTCTTGTTTAAAATCATCATTAGTGAAAATAAGCCTCCACTAATAAACACAATCGTCAACCATAATACAATATTTCTGTTGTCGCCCGTTTTTGGACTTACTGAAGTTCCTTCTGACTCTTCATTTAATTGCGTTATTAATTTCTACTTTCTTTATTTCGGAATTATCTTCACCAATCCAAAACAGAGCATCACTGTTTGAAGCCCATTTACTAAAATTTTCGGTTCTCTCATTGTTTTTTATTTCCACGCTTCTTACTTTAAAATAGTATCCTCCGTTTTGTTTTGTATCGCCAAAATAATCATTCAAGTCTAATTCTTCCGTATCACTTTCTCCTCTATAGATTGATCCCTCGACAGCATATACGTAGCTGTCATTTCCCGCACGATAAACTTCAAGATCATAACGAAGATCGTAGCTGTCAGTGTCCCCTTCCTGATGAATTAATTCCGTTCTATGGCTATTCCACTGCGCATAAATTTTGCTGTTTTTTTCAAACAGCTTTAAGTCTGTGGGTTGAGGGATTGAACCTTCAGTAGCTAATGCAGACTCTCTTATGGGTAAAAGCGCCAGTGTCATACAAAACACAAGTAAAAGAGATAAAATGTGTTTGGCATGACGAAATTTGTAGATTCTCGTCATATAAAAACTCCCATCTGTGTTTTTTATATTTTTCCGGTACAAGCTTGTCCAATTCAGATTATATAAACCAAATACAATAAAAAGCAATCAAGTTTTCCATAATGTCATTTGCCAAGTTGGAAAATCACTTGATATGCATTCATTATTTTTTGATAATTTTAATCTATAATACATGCAAATAAAAATTTAATTTAGAGGGATTCACATGCTATTTCATGAAAAACTAAACGAGTATATTAGTAAGTTAAAATGCTTGGCAAAAGATCTCGGTAAAGCAGGGGATATTTCCTCCGCTACCTTAAGTCGTTACCGTTCTGGCAACCGTATACCTGATATAAATTCCAAAGCATTTGAAAATCTTTGCACCGCAATTACTCAAATCGCTAAACAAAAAAATATAGCTGATATTACTAAAGATTCAGTAAAAATGAGTTTTTTACAGTGTGATGATTTTGTTTCTATTGATAATGAACAACTTAGGCAGAATTTCAGTACCTTAGTTTCAGTGTTGAATTTGAATATGACTAAATTGTGTCAACATACCAATTACGACACCTCCAGCGTCTTTCGCTTTCGTACAGGAGCACGTCATCCGGCTGAACCCGATCGTTTTGCTTCGGCAGTGGCATTATATGTTTCTAGAGAAATAAGCACGGAAAAAAATATTAAAATTCTTGCAGAGCTTATCGGCTGCCCGCCTAAAGATCTAATTGATAGTTCCTTAAGATTTGAAAAAATTAAAAATTGGATGCTGGAAGGACAAACAACGAAAACTTTAATCTCTGATACAGATATTAGTATTTCCAAATTCCTAAACAAGTTGGATGAATTTGACTTAAATAGTTATATTAGAGCCATCCATTTTAATGAAATAAAAATTCCTACCGTCCCTTTTCAGCTTCCTACTTCTAAAAACTATTACGGACTTAATGAAATGATGAAAAGCGAATTAGATTTTCTTAAAGCTACCATTATATCAAAGTCAACTAAACCAGTAACAATGTACAGTGATATGCCGATGATTGAAATGGCAAAAGATCCTGAATTTCCAAAAAAGTGGATGCTAGGAATAGCAATGATGTTAAAAAAAGGACTTCATTTAAATAATATTCATAATATTGATCGCCCTTTTGAAGAAATGATGCTAGGATTGGAAAGTTGGATTCCAATGTATATGACAGGGCAAATTTCTCCTTACTATCTCAAAGGTGTTCAAAACAGCGTTTTTCATCATTTTTTGAAAGTTTCAGGCGCTGCCGCACTTTCCGGTGAAGCAATCTTAGGATTTCATAGTGACGGCAGATATTATCTTTCTAAAACAAAAGAAGATATTACATACTATAATAAACGTGCGGAAGAACTATTAAAAAATGCTCATCCCTTGATGGATATATATCGTGAAGAAAGTATAAGAAAGCTAAATGCATTTTTACTTTCTGATTCTAATATAACCGGAAAGAGAAGAAATATTCTATCTGCCCCGCCTATTTACACTATGGATGAATCATATCTAAAGCATATTTTGAAAGAAAACGACATTTCAGATTCAGATACGCAACGTATTATGGATTTTGCCGCATTTCAAAAAGATATAACAGAAAGAATACTCTCATCGGAAGTTATGGAAGATTCTGTTCCGTATATTTCTAAAAAAGAGTTTGATATTTATCCAATGGCTCTCTCGCTTTCGGGAATGTTTTATGAAAAAAATATCTATTACAAATACGAAGACTACTTGTTACATTTAGAGCAAACAGAAAAATATTCCAAAAATCATTCGAATTACATTTTAAATAAAGTCTCTGCTCCTACTTTTAGAAATTTACAGATACACATTCATGAAGAAAAATGGGCGATGATTTCCAAAAGTAATTCTCCGGCTATTCACTTCGTTATTTATCATCCAAAACTGTGTAATGCTATAGAAAATTTTATTCCTCAAATAGTTGAAAGTTAAACAATTTATAAAATAATGGTTTTAACACCTATTACTTTAAATTTAAAACTCTTCATTATATATTTCTGATTTTATAAGTTATAAGATTTTCTACGCATTAAAAATTCTTAATATTATATTCAAAATTTTGTGTTGGCATTATAGTATTACAGCACTTACTATAAAAAGCAAGGTTGATATTGCAATAGCTGATAAACTATAGGGTAACTGAGTCCTGACATGATCCATTATGGGCACCTCGGAAACAGTTGAACTGAGAATAACAGTTTCTCCCAATGGAGAAGCATTGTCTCCCAAGGATCCTCCGGCTAGAACTGCTCCTACAATAAGTGGAAGCGCAGAGTTTGTACTAACCGCTAAAGGTAAAGCAATTGGCATAAGCAAAGACCAAGTTCCCCATGCCGAACCTATAAAATAAGAAACTATACATCCGATTAAAAATATTATTGCGGGAATTAAAAATTCAGGTAAATTACTGCTTATTTTTGAGGTTATAAATTCAGCAAAACCTAGCTCCCCTATAATAGAAGAAAGCCCCCAACTCATTATCAGAACAATAATAGGTTGTATAAGATCTTTTCCTCCCGATAAAAAATGACTTTCAATTTCACTAAGAGGTATTTTTTGAAATAAATAAAAAACACAAGTTACAACAAGCGTTAAAATACTGGATATTAAAATTGCTTTTTCAAATTCTGTATTCATAATAATATTGAAAAAGTTTGATTCTTTATCTTTTCCTAAATACCAAAAGAAAAATAAAGTTGAAGCTATCAATAAAATTAGTGGAAAAATAAGATTAATCGCACGTGGCGAGGCTTTTTCTTCAAATTCACACTCTTCATGAGAATGATGGCTAAAATTTTCGGTTTCCTTGAAATTATTGTTACCTTTAAATATTTTAGACTTGTTATTAAACCCAAAATTAAATACCGTAACTCCAATACTTATAAACGTCATAATAATAGCATAAAAATTAAAAGGAATACTCTGTACAAATAAGCTATAGGGCGATATGTTTAAATTTGTTTTACTTAATGCTAACGAAATAACACTTACAATATATCCAACATACGTTGTCCCAAAAGGTATAAGTATTATAAGCAAACAAGAGGTCACGTTAATTACATGAGCTAGCCTATATTTATTTCCTCCTACTTTATCAATCAAAGCTTTACCTATCATTCCTGAGGATATAGCATGAAAACAGCAATCTATAAAAGTAAATAAACTGGAAATCCATACGGAACCTAACGCTCCTTTTTCGCTTTTAACATACTTTTTTGCAAAATTCGTAAATCCTTTTATTCCCCCTGCAACCTTAATTATTTCTCCAAAAGCTCCAAACACAAATAGAAACATAACAGTGCAGATACTTTCTTCATTGGTTACTGCCTTAACTAAATAATTGGTAGCAGTAACAATACCTTTTAGTACATTACCATTTTCTAAAAATATTCCACCTATAAGTATACCAATAGTAATTGCTGGAATTATCCTTTTTGTAAATGATGCAACTAAAATTACAAATATAGGTATTAATATCGAAATAGATCCATAACTCAAAAAATCACATCCTTTTTAATATTATTAAACAATATTTTATATTTTTTTAAAAAAATTCAAGATATATGACTTTATCAGTGTGTGTAATATTTGCCGATGTGAAAAAGTAATTAACTTAAAATTATTTATTAACAGTGTCTTAGAATAATGAGCATAAAAATAAGTTTAATCATAAAATAGATTTACAAGGAAATGTAGTAGTCCTTGATATATAGGATATGGATAATAAATTAAATATTTTTTTATTCCTTTACATTGACAATTCTTAAAACTTAATTTCCCTGTATCTAAATGAAAGATTTCACATCATAATCCAGTTTTTCTAAAAGTGACTTATAATAATCACTAATAAGAAATCCAGCGAAACCATATATACGTAAGGTACCATCATAAGGATAAGGAGACTCCATGTTTGGCTTCTTAAGACTTTCTAGGTATCGTTCGGCAACCTTTTGCAAATTAAAAGTTATACTATACCCCCAAGTTTCTATCGTAACTTTATTTTTTTCCGTATTTATATCGGTAAGTAACATCGCATGCTCAGATCCATTAAAAACATTTGAGTTGAAACAAAGCGCCCCATCTTTACTATACATTTCTGAAAATTTTTTAATAAGTTTTTCTGTTGTCATGTAATAGAGTTCATCTTTAAAGCATTCAATTCGCACACCATTTAACTTGTATTCCTTAATTATCCTATTTGCAAATGACATTCTTTCCTCGTCTGTTTTCATATACTTTTTTCCCACATAGTCAGAATCAGAAAAAGCGATTTCATAAAGCTTATGAACTGTTGGTTTAAAACCAAATTTTTTATTTAGCATTCCTTGAAATGCATATAACTGGCACCATGCCTCTTCCTTTTGATTATCCATATATTTTGCATTAGAAATATCTAGGATAATTTCAGGATCTATATTTAACACCTCGGAAATTTTCTTACGCAAAAAATGCTTTTTTATGAAATGGGATCCAATCATCGGAACAGCACTCAAAATCAAAGCTACAGGTAAAGACAATCCTCCCCATACTGCTAACTTTTCTTTGTTTGATTTAAGCTTAGGGTCCACTTCACTAAATCGGATTTCTGTTCCTAAATCCACTCCAAAAGCCGGGGAAGTAATTGCTACCAAGGATGCTAAACCAGCAGCCGCAAACTTGTTTAATTTATTTCCAGTAATACCTCCACCACCTGATACTTTTTCTAAGTCCCGATCGGTAGTTAAATTTAGTTCTGTATTTTTTAAAATATTCATTACTCTTTGTTTAAATTCTACCAGACTTGGTTTGTATCCATTTTCCCTAAATAAAAAATATAATTCCTCTAAACTGCCCGTTTCGAGCATTCGGCGTAACTTTTCTTCACTAGACATTATTGTATTAATAGTTTCATTAAAATAGTCGATCATAATTTAACACACACCTTTCTTTAATGTTTAATCTAATATTAACCCAACACAAGTTTTAAGTCAATGAAAAACTTAAAAAAGCTATTTTCCGTACAAACCTCAAATGGAATTTTAATTTTTATTGCACACGAAAATCCGGCATCAACAACTTTTGAGTGTGAAATAATGAGAGAATCAGGAAGTTCAACAATGATTGAAATGATAAAATATGAATAATAGAAGTAAATACAATGTAGACAATTCACCGATTGGAAAACTTAAAAGAACGTATCAGGGAATTTTATTTGATAGTCAACTTGAATGTAGATTTTACAAAGAATATTTAATTCCAAAGCTAAAAAAACGAATAATTAAAATGTAAAGAAAATTGAAATTGACCATATAGAAGAAGATGTTTTTGATGTTTACTCTCCTAGTGCGTATGAACGAAGAAGTAATTTAGGAGTAGATGATCCGGAAAATATTATTGGCAATATTACTCAAAATGGTGTCTTAGAAGTAGAAAACATAACGGAATTTAATCCAGAATATGAAACTGAAAATCGAGGTTTAGGGCTTGTAAAGTTAATAGAATATGGACACAAAACAAGTGGATATTACTATGACTATCCGAAATCAGACAGTTTTACAGATCCTCGACCCTTTATATCCAATACCAAAAATGAAATTAAGGAAAATAAAAGTCATATAATTGCCATGAAATCAGGACTTGAAAAACACAAGATTAAAGTTAGATAACTTTCCCATAGTGTGAGGTGAGAATATGGACGATGAACTCAAAATTATAATTAAAGCTATCCTTGATGAGAATACAGAAAGCTCGATAAATCAACAATTAAAAAATTTAAAGATAGAACCACTCTCACTTGATGTTAAAATAGATTCCAAAACTAATTCTCAAATTTCTAAAGTAAAAAAAGAATTAAATGACATTGTATCAAGGAAAATAAATAAGAATCCACTCGCTAAAAGTTTAATTCAAAACTTTGGAATAAGTAATAAACTAGATAAAAATGAGATAGAAAAGGCAGTAGAAAAGTATCAAAACGCTTTAAAATTAAATAATCCCGGTGAAATATCTAAAAGCTATGATAAATTATTTGATTCAATAAAAAATAGCTTTTATAACTTCACCCACGAAATATCAAGTTATGAAAAAGAATATTTAAATTTTTTGAAGGGAACAAAATTCTATATAAGTGATGCGATAAAAGAAGATTTAGGGAAAGATGATTATAAATACTATCGTGATAATTTAATCGGGAAAGTAACAAGAAATTCTCGAGAAGGTGTCCATTCAGATACTTTTTATGATGAAATTAATGAGGTAATCCCTGGAATATTGCCTAGAATAGATTTTATAAGTGAACAAGAGAGCTTTAGGAATATCGTTGATACATATATAGATTTAAAAAATAAAGCCAAAGCTAAATTTGACGAAGAAGATATTCTATGGAATTTTGGTACAGATGAGGACATAAAAAATTCTATAAATAGAATAATTAATGAATTTGAAAATCAAAAACCTAAATTTGAACGCAGTATCAAGAATATAAAATCTAACTTAATCGATTTATCAGATCCGTACGGGAACAGTTTAATGCAAAATGCACCATTTGACGTTTTTGAAAAAAGTACAAAAAAAGAAATAAAAGTACCCTTTCAAATAAGTATTAATGATCCTGATGAACTCAAGTATGAAATGGAACGCATTGTTGCGGATTTTACTAATAACCAAGGTAAATTGATAGATTATAAAGTAAATACACACTTTGAATTTGATGAGGAAGAAAACAAACAGATTGAAATGCTTTCAGGAGCAGTTTTAAAATACAAAAATGAACTTGATGAAATAATAACAAAAAATTTGAAGTGGCAACAAATAGGAAAAGATTTTGATATAAACGGCAAAGAACAAGCAATCATAGAAGTAAATGCAGAACTTAATAATTAGATAAAAATTCAAAGACAAATTAATCAAAATAAAAACCTTGTTTACGATAAGAAAACTTTTTCAAACCGCATAACAACTTGGACTAGTCAAAATGCAGAAGCTACAAAAGTCTTTGGAAAAGATATAGAAAAGTTATCATCACAAATTGAAAATGCTGATAGAATTAAACTTTTAAATTTAAAAAAGCAATTTCAAGAGATAACAACGTCAGCCAAAAGTATGGGTGTTACAACTGAAAACGTGTTTGAAAAACTTTCAAATGGTTTTGAGAAAATTTCAAGCATGATTATTGGCGGAAGTGTCACAGCTTTTGCCATAAAATCTCTCAAAGAAGTCTATGAAAATATTTTGGCGATTGATAATGCAATAGTAAACGTCAAAAAAGTAACAGATGAAACCGCCCAAACATATAAAAAATTCATATCAGATTCAGTTTCCACAGCCGTAAAACTTGGAACTTCGGTTGACGACATAATGCACTCAACTGCTGATTTTGTCCTTCATGGATATAACATGAGTGACGCTTTTAATCTTTCCAAAACTGCTGCAATTTTTAAAAATGTTTCATATACCGATATTGATACAGCTTCAACCAACATAATTTCAGTTTTGAGAGCATTTAAAATAGAAGCTAAAGATAGTCTTAGCGTGATAGACAAGTTAAATGATGTAGGAAATAAATTTTCAATTTCAAGTGCAGGATTAGCCGAAGGACTTAGAAGTTCAGCTTCTTCTTTGGCTACTGCCAACAACACTCTTGATGAATCTTTAGGACTTTTAACTGCGGCAAACGAAGTAGTTCAAAATCCAAAAGAAGCTGGAAATGCCGTAAAAGTTTTGGCTTTACGTTTGAGAAACACAAAAGGTAAACTGGAAGAAATCGGTGAAAGTACCGAGGGTATGGTAGAATCTGTCACAAGGCTTCAAACACAACTTTTGCAACTGACAAACGGCAAAGTAAATATCATGGCAAGTCCTGATACTTTTAAATCAACATATCAAATCATGAAAGAAATATCTGAAGTATGGGATGATTTAACTGATATTAAAAAAGCGAATGTTATAGAACTAGTAGCCGGAAAGCACAGAGCAAATGTTATTACATCTATACTTAGAAGCATGAAAACAGCTGAACAAGTTGCAGACGTTTCGCTTAAATCTCAAGGCTCTGCAATGCGTGAACAAGAAAAAAGTATGGATTCAATTCATGCGAAAACAGAACAGATGAAAGCAAGCATGCAAGCTTTATCATCGTCTGTGCTTGATAGCGGACTTGTAAAATTAATTTTTGATTTAGGCTCAAGCGGGCTTTCAAACCTAACTAAATTCGTAGATACGTTCGGCTCTATATCAACAATTTTAACCGGAGTTTCAACAACTCTCAGCCTTATGGGTAAAACTGGGGGATTTTTTAACTTGATAACAAATGAAAATACAGGAGAGAAATCTTTTGGATTTTTAGGTAAAGAATTAAGTCAAGTTAAAGAACAATGGCAAGAAGCAACTACATTAAAAGAAAAAATAGGTACACTTTTTACTACAAATGCAAAATTAGAACATAATAAAGCACTGACGGAACAACTTGAAACAGATAAAACATCAATTAGAAATTACATTTCAGCAATAGAACATGGTGTGTCAGTAAATACCGCCTTTGAAAAAACCATGTCAGATGCAAGTGAAACAGCTAAAAATTATGCCAAAAACAATGATACTTCAAGTTTAAGTGTTAAAAATTTTGTTTCATTTCAAAAATCTTTAAATAGTGCGACAAAGTCTACGATTATATCAACCATTGCATTGACTGTTGCCGAAACAGCATTAAATGCAGCACTAACCATGGGATTAAGTGTAGCGATTGAAGCAATAGTTGCCGGAATAATCAATCTTGGCAATGCACAAGCAAAAGCAGTAGAAACAGCCAACGAACTGTCAAATACATACAATGAACAAATTAAATCAATCGGAAATAATTCAAAAAATATAGATTCTATCTCAAAAGACTACGAAAGACTTGCAAAGGGTGTAAACATTTTCGGTGAGAATGTATCTTTGACTAACGAGGAATACCGAAGATACAACGATATTGCAAATCAGATTGCAGAAATGTTCCCGGAGCTTGTGCAAGGCAGGACTTTGGAAGGAAATGCAATTTTAAAACAAAAAGGAAATGTAGAAGCCTTAACCAAAGCCCTTAAAGAACAAAGACAAGTTGCAAATGATAACCTAATTAAAAATCAAGAGGAAATTTTCAAAGGTTTTCGTCAAACTTCTTTTGAAGGAGTAACTACTTGGACTACTCAAAAAGACGCACTTTATCAAGAAAAACAAATCTTAGATATTTTAATTCAAGATATAGATAGCTACGACAAGCTTTTGGAAAAACACTCAAATATGGATATTTATTCTGCACAGTTGCTCAAAAAAGTTGGAATAAATGATTTTAATATCATGTCACCTAAATCTATATTTGAATCGCTGACTAAAAATAAAAATCAAGTGCTTGCTTATTATCGAGGGATTGTATCTGAAATTAATGCGGAAATCAGCAAAATTCAGCCGATAATGATTGCTAATCTTGAAAATAAAGACGATTTTCAAAATTTAGATGAACATACTCAAAACTATATAAGAAATGTTATCAGTGCGATTGATATTAATACTTTGAGTAAATTCCAAAATGCAACGCAGATGAACTCTTGGATTGATTTAAATATTTTACAGCCAATTACTCAAAACAAGGATAATGTTCAAGAGAAATTATCGGAACTGTTTTCTTTGGAATCACAAAATCTTCCGGCTGATGAATATATAAACGCAGTAAATAATTTAGTAAACCAAATAGCAAGTACGTTAAACTTAGATCCTATCGTACTTAAAGCAAAACTTGGATTTTCAGATATTTCAGCACAAATTGATGAAACAAAAAATTCACTTCCATCTTTATCAAATGAAATAAATAGCTTAGATTCCTCTTTTGATTCGATTGAAAAATCAATAAACAATATGGCTTCTTCTCTTTCGCTTCTTGATAGTGCAATAAAAAATGTAACTGACGGAACATATCTATCAGGGCAAGAAATTTCAAAACTAATAATTAAATATCCCGAACTTTCAGATAAGATATTGCAAACTTCAAAAGGATATACGTTTGAAATTGAAGTACTTCAAAAATTAAGAGAAGAAAAAATAAATGAGCAAAAAACTTCCATTCAAGCTGAAATTGATATAACCGCTAAAACACTTCAAAGTATCAAGTCAAGACTTGTTGGGTATCAATCTGAAATAGGAGCAATAAATAATGTTGCAC
>CAKUYF010000015.1 GCA_934702115.1 uncultured Eubacteriales bacterium
CGTCCAAGGTAAGATGCGTGAAATCTTAGATAAAGCGGGATTAGTTTACGATGAAGCTGATGGAGAAGCGGCTTTCTATGGACCTAAGCTTGATATTCAGTTTAAAAATGTTCATGGTAAAGAAGATACTTTAATTACTATTCAAATAGATTTTCAGCTTGCAAAGAAATTTGGGATGGAATATGTTGATAAGGATGGAGAAAAGAAATTCCCTTACGTAATTCATAGAACTTCATTAGGGTGTTATGAACGTACTTTAGCGCTCTTAATAGAGAAATATGCAGGAGCTTTGCCGCTGTGGATTGCACCCGAACAAGTAAGGATACTTCCAATAAGTGAAGACTTTCATGAACTTGCTCATGAGATAGAAAAACAGTTAAGAAATTTTGCTCCTAGGGTTTCAGTTGATTTAAGAAATGAAAAAATAGGATACAAAATAAGAGAAGCGCAAGTTAACAAAATTCCTTATATGATTATACTGGGGAAAAAGGAAGCGGAAAGCAATATGCTTTCTGTCAGGAGTAGGTCGAAAGGTGATTTAGGAGCAATGAGTAAGGAAGAATTTATAGAGCTTATTAGCAAGGAAATTTCTGAAAAAATATAATAAAATAAATACTGATTACTTAGATTCTAGACTTTTTAAGCTAGGATCTAAACTTATATATAAAACGTAAAGAGGCGAAGTGTTAAATATGACTTGTATAGCAATAGATGGTCCTTCCGGTTCTGGAAAAAGTACGGTATCAAAAATTTTAGCTCGTAAGCTAGGTTTTGTAAATGTAGATACCGGAGCATTGTATAGAGGAATAGCTTATTATTTTTACGTAAATAACGTAGATTTTAGAAAAATTGAAAATCTTACGAAAATTCTTAAAGATATAAATATACAAATAGAAAATTCTAATTATGATCAAAGAATATTTTTAAATGGTGAAGACATTACAGATAATATTCGGTCTGAAGAAATATCTAAGGTGGCTTCTGAAATTTCTGCTTTATCTGAAGTAAGATCTCATTTATTAAAACTTCAAAGAGAAATAGCTAAGAATAGAAATGTAGTAATGGATGGCCGAGATATTGGAACAGTTGTAATTCCGGATGCAAAGGTAAAAATTTTTTTAACGGCTTCACCTCAGTTACGTGCAAAGAGGAGGTATGAGCAGTTAAATGAAAAAGTGAGCTATGAAGAAGTTTTAAAAGATATAAATAAAAGAGACGAAAATGATTCAAATAGAGAAATTTGTCCGTTAAAGAAGTCAGAAGACGCTATCATTTTTGATAACTCTTCATATACATTAGAAGAAACTGCTAACAGACTTTTAGAGATTATCAAGGAGCGTGTATAGAATTGAAATTTTCGAGTGTTTTTTATAAATTTTGCGTATCATTACTTAGACCCATTGTTAAGATATTTTTTCCTTATGAGGTTGTAGGAAAAGAAAATGTTGATAAAATTTCAGGAGGATATATATTATGCTCTAATCATTTATCTGCGTGGGATCCTATTTTTTTAATGATTGTCCATCCGCGACCGGTATATTTTATGGCGAAATCCGAGCTTTTTAAGAATAGAATTTTAAGTCGAATATTATATGCCGTAGGTGCGTTTCCTGTGAAGCGGGGCAAAGGGGATGGAGACGCAATAAAGCGAGCTACTGAAATTTCTTCTTCCGGAAAGATACTGGGAATATTTATTGAGGGTACAAGATCTAAAACAGGAGAATTTTTGCGTCCGCGTTCAGGGGTTGCATTAGTAGCAAGTGAAACGGCAGCCCCTATTTTGCCTGTGTGCATAACAGGAAGCTCTGAAGATAATAAAATTCATGTTTTCAAAAAGACAGTCATTGTTTATGGTGAGCCTATAATTCAAGGAAAAATTAATATAGATAACAATGCAAGAAAAGAAATAAAAGAAAGAACGCAAGAAATCATGGAGAGTATAAAATGTTTAAGGAGAGTAGAAATTTGAAAGTTACAGTAGCTGAAAATTCTGGATTTTGTTTTGGTGTAAGTCGAGCATTGAAAACAGTAAATGATTTATTAGAAAATAATTGTAAAGTATGTACTTTTGGAAACTTAATACATAACAATCAAGTAATTGAAGATCTGAAAAATCGTGGAGTGAAAGTGGTTCACTCCATTTCTGATATTGAAAATAGGTTAGTTGTAATAAGATCTCATGGGGCTACAAAAGACATTATAGACCAATTTAAAAATAAACAAATAAAATACGTTGATGCCACTTGTCCATTTGTGAAGAGAATACATAATATTGTAAAAAAGAGTTGTAAAGATAAAGAAATTTT
The DNA here is from genome assembly GCA_934702115.1 of uncultured Eubacteriales bacterium. Lineage (GTDB taxonomy): Bacteria > Bacillota > Clostridia > Oscillospirales > Acutalibacteraceae > UMGS1491. Next base: position 2,307 of record CAKUYF010000015.1, read on the forward strand.
ACTTGTTGCAGGAAAAATTACTCATCCGGAAGTAGAAGGTATATGCAGTTACTTTTCCGGCAAAATTTATACTTTTGAGGATTTATCACAGCTTAAGGATATTATTTTTTCTCAAGAAGAGGTATTTAAATCTACTAGAGCCGTAATGGTTTCTCAAACTACTTTTTCACTAGAAAAATGGCAAAAATGCGTAAAATTTATTCAAAAAGAGTTTACAAATATAGAAATTTATGATACAATTTGCAATGTAACCAGTTTAAGACAAATAAATGCAGTAAAACTAGCGAAAATCTCTGATTTAATGATTGTCATAGGAGGATATAACAGTTCAAATACAATTAAGTTGTTTGAAATCTGCAAGGATTATGTAAAAACAATACACATTGAAAGATGTGAAGAATTAGGAAATTATGAACTAAAAGATTTTAAGAACATCGGTATTACTGCGGGAGCTTCTACCCCTATGTACGAAGTTGAAAAAGTAGTAAGTTATTTGAACCGTATATCTAAAATTTAAATCAATGATTTACAATAAGGAGGAATTTACAATGAAAGATACTGAGAAAAAACAACTTTCAAATTCAGAGGAAAAAAATATTTCAGGCGGTGTGAAAATAGACCAAGTAAAACAACTTGTAAAAGAAGGAAAATTTAAGAATTCATGGAAAAATAAAATCGCATATGGTGGTCCTGGGATATTCATGCCCGCAGCACGTCCTATTTTCATCGGCAATTTAACAAAGAATAAGTTAAAAAATGATGAGAATGAAGAATCAACTAAAAAAATAGACACAAGCAATCTTACAAATGAATGAAAACTATTATAAGGAAAGTAGTTGCTGTTAATGAAGTACGAAGAAAATGAAAAAGAATTGAACCAAAAAGAAACGGAAAGCGTAGCAGGAGGAAAGTTAACTGAGGGTAAGAACGATTTAGAGGTTAAAACATGGAGGAAGTTTCCCTTAGGCGCAAGATACGGAGGACCACGGCCAAATCGTAAAATTCCTATATTGCCCAATAATGTGCCTGATCCTATTATTGAACCTAAAACTGATATAAATAAAGAAGAATGTAAGGATTTAGGTGAAGAGCCTAAGAATTTTTAATAAAGCATAATACTTAAAAAGCATAATTTTATAAAATAAGGTAACCTCTAAAGTATGGAAGTATCTGCGAAAATCTCAAAAGAAATCTAGCGTGGTAAAAACCAGCAATTTTTTAAATTATAATTTTTGCAGGAGGTAAAACTATTATGGAAGTGAGAAATGAAAAGTTAGAAAAATTGGATGAAGATGTTTTAAGCCAAATAGTGGGGGGATTAGAAAGCTGGAGACCTACTAGTAGCACTATTATTAAAGATGATGAGAAAGGTTTAATAGAAAGCGATAAAAAAGAAAGATTGGTTCATTACGAAGATAAATAAAATTTTTTAACACTGCCCGCTACTTTGTTGTTAAAGAAGTGGGCTTAATAATTAATATATTAAGTTTTGAAAATATAAATCTTTATATAAGAGGTGTAATAATGGAATATAGCACTCCCTGCACTTGCGTGTGGGAAATAACGATGGGATGCAACATGAGGTGTAAACACTGTGGTTCGATATGCGAAAATGCTCTTCCGGATGAATTAAGTACTGAAGAAGCGTTTAAGTTTATTGATATGTGTGTTGATATTGGGATCGAATGGATTAGTATTTCAGGAGGAGAACCTTTTACGAGACGTGATCTTATAGAGATAGTAGAATATGCCAGAAAAAAGGGAATAATGGTAAACATTATAACTAATGGATGGCTTATAGATGAAGATGCTGCTAAAAGGCTTGGAAGATTAGATTGCGTAAGGGTTCTTATAAGTTTGGACGGTCCAAAAGAAGTTCACGATTTTATAAGAAAGCCCGGAGCTTTTGAGCGTGCTTTAAAATCTTATAGAATTTTAAAATCCAATAAGGTTGAACTTGGATGTATAACTACTTTAACAAAAAAGAATATTAATCACTTAGATGAATTAAAAGAAACATTAATAAAAGAGGAGGTAACGTGCTGGCAATTACAAATTGGTTGTCCGATGGGAAATCTTTCAGAAAATTGTGATTGGATTTTAGATCCTGTAGATGTTAATAAAGTAATTGATTACTGCTTTAAAGTTTCAATGGAAGGAAAAATTGATGTCTACCCTGCTGATTGCATTGGATATTATAATGAAAAGTTAATAGAGATATACAAAAAAGCTTATCACACAAATGAAATTATAGAGTGGAATGGTTGCAGTGCTGGAGTTAATAGTTTCGGATTGTTACATAATGGAGATGTAATTGGATGTACTTCTATAAGAAATAAAGAGTTTATAGAAGGAAATATAAGAGAAAGAAGCTTAAGAGAAATATGGGAAGATCCAAATTCATTTTTGTGGAGAAGAAATTTTAAGAAGGAAGATCTTAAAGGAGATTGTTTAAAATGCAGTTATGCTGAACAATGTTTAGGGGGATGTTTTAATATTCGATTTACAATGAATCGATCTTTCTATTCAGAGAATCTTTATTGTACTCAAAACTTGATTATGAAAGAGCGGAAAAACAGTTAAGAGAATTTGTAATTTAAGGCTTGGTCACCTACGGATTATATATAGACTTTTTTGCCTTTCACAAAGTGTGATTCCTCCGCTTGGAGTTACCTGAACCATTTCTTCTATAGATCCTCCGTTTTTTATTTGAATGCGAGGCTCTATTGTATATACTCCATTTTCTTGAAGGAACAATCCTGAGCGTTTATGACCTTTAGGTGATATACTGGTTCCAGGGCTATGAGCAGTTTCTCCTACAGGATGTCCGGTGGCATGATTGTAGCCGGGGTATCCTTTTTCTGTTATATGATCTCTTACGAGTTTGTCTATTTCATACCCTTTAACGCCAGGCTTACAATTTTTTATTCCTATATCTATAGCTTCATATAAAGTGGAGAACACTTTTTTTACTTCAGTAGGGACACTAAATTCTTTTGGCTTGAGAGCATATCCCATTCTTTGAAGATCACTTGAATATTTTCTGCCGTCTTTTAAGTGAATTTGGATACCGAAGTCCATATATACTGTATCGCCGGGTCTTAAAATTTGATCACCCGCCTCACTATGTCCTCCTTTTTCTAGATTAGGGCCGACGAGTACTATAGGGCATAGCTCTTTTTCCCATGAAAAGGTTTCTTTTACAACATTATATCTTCTAAGGTTTTTAGATTTAAAGCTTGAAATATTATGGACTAAATTTAGAATTTGTTTTTCAGTCATACCTATTTTTATTTTCTTAAAAGCAATATTCAATATTTCCAGAGCTCTGTTTGCTGCAAGTTTAAGATAAAAAATATCTTCATCGGTTTTAGAATCCAGTAATTTGTATATAAGTGTATCTGCGGATTTAAAATTAGGGGGAGTTATATTTTTCTGTTTGTATTCAGCGATAATATTATCAGTTATAAATCTGTAAGTTCCATAACCTAAAACATCTGTTTGAGAATCAAGTTTATCGGAATAGTTAAGATAGATTGCAGGTGGGTATTTAAGTTTATTAAGTATATCCGTCATAATTTGTATAAGAGAATTTTCTCCGTCATAGGTTAAGACTTCTCCGTCAAAATCGCGTAAATTTTCAACATCCAAAGCGTGAGCAATTAAAAATTTATTTTGGTTGCTTAGGATGCACAGAGAGGGTACAATTGTTTTGTTAGTAATAAATCTAGAAAAATAAGGATCACAATTCTCAGAATTGTACATTATCCAGACTGCGTTTTTTTCTTGATTGAGTATTTCATTTACCATTTCAAGGACCTTCCTTAATTATATATTTATTGAATTAAAAGGTGATTTAAAATTAAAAATTTAAGAAATACTACAGAGGGAATATGCTCAGTAGTTTTAAGCTTGCTTCTTAGGAATATCATTTTATTTAAAATGCCTTTTGGCGGTTCTGTAACATTAGGTCATACACTTCCCTTAGTAATTTTAGCATACCGTCGAGGATTTAAAACAAGTTTTTTTGCAAATGTATCTTATTCTTTAATTCATTTAATTACTCACTTTGGAATACCTCCTGCTAAGAGCTTAGGATCTTTTTTTTCGATTATTTTAATTGATTACATTTTACCCTACTGTTTAATGAGCGTATTATTTTGCATACAGTTTTCTTATAAGTATAGAATTTTATTTTGGATAATTCTTGTATTTATTTTAAAGATAATTATGTCAACTATTTCAGGGGTATTACTTTGGAAGGATTATATTCCATTTACGTTTAATATATGGATTTATTCTTTTATTTATAATTGTATGTATTTAGTTCCTGAATGCATTATTACTTTTTTTATGGGAAAAAAGCTATTTAAATTTCTGAATTTATAAAAAAACATTAGTTATTCTCACAGCCTTTCGATAAAAAACATATATTAAAATGGAGAGAGGAGTGAGACTTTTGGCAATAAAAATATTTATAGATCAAGGTCATAATCCTAAAAATGTAAATGCCGGGGCAGAAGGGTTTGGACTTAGAGAACAAGATATAACTTACAATGTGGGGATGTATTTAGCTGATTTGTTAAGAGAAGATCCAAGATTTGAGGTTATGACTTCCAGAACTACACCGGAAGAGATACTCGGTACCTCTAATTCGACAAGTTTAGCGGAAAGAGTAAAAAAAGCTAATGACTGGCGTGCAAATTACTTTTTAAGTATTCATACAAATGCTAACGTAAGTCCCGCAGTAAATGGGACTGAAGTTTACGTTTATCAAGAATACACTCAGTCCTATTATTTAGGAGAACATATTTTAACGAGTATAGTCAATCAATTAGGGACTAAAAACAATGGAGTTCGCATAAGACCTTCGCTTTACGTTTTAAAAAATACTAATATGCCTGCTGTGTTAATAGAGTTAGCTTATATAACCAATGAGCAAGATGCGGAGAAATTACGTAACGATCAGTTTCAGTTTTCACAAGCTATATATGAAGGGTTACTAAGTTACTTTGGATTTTAAAAAGCTTAAATGATTTTAAATAAGGACAAATAAAATCAAACTTTATAAATTTCTTGACAATCTTACATTTAATTTGATAGAATAAGTTTAGGTTTTATTTGTTCTCTTATTTTTTGAGATTTAAATAGTAAATTAAGAAATTGAATATGCGTTTGTAGCTCAGCTGGATAGAGCGCGTCCCTCCTAAGGACGAAGTCGGGGGTTCGAATCCCTTCAAGCGCACCAACATGTCTAAAACTTGAGTTTTAGGCTTTTTTATTTTCTCACAAATATTGAAGACAACCCTGTTACTATAAATCCCATACCAATGTAAAACGCAAGAGTAAAAGCAGGTATCAAAGGATTTACAAGCATTAAAATTCCAAGTAGAAAGTTTAGTATTCCGAATGTTAATACGTAACCCCAAATTTCGCTTCCGATTTTATTAAGATGAATTGATTCAATACATTGGATTAGACCTTTAATCATTACCCATATTCCAAACATTATGGGAAGCATGGCAGTTAAAACCATATTCAGAGGAGAAAATAAAATAAGTATTCCAAATATAGTATTTAGAATAGCAGAAAATAAATCCCATCCTTTTCCTGAGGTATCTTTAAAGTTTGAATAATCAATAATTCCTGCTATGCCTTGAATTAAAATTATTATTGCTAATGATATTGCTATATAATTTAGTGCAACTAATGGATTAAATATTAAATACATTCCTAGAATCATTAAACATATGCCTGAAAACACCCACATAAACTTTTTCATTTTTATTCCTCCTTAAGATTTATTTTATAGTTTAATTATAATAAATTTAATATAATAAGTCAAATTATATGTATAATTTATAAATAAAGGTCATAGTATAACTAATAATTTTCGTAAACAAGCAATCTTAACTATTGATAGTTTTTGATAGCAAATATAACTAATATTCATATGTTAAAAAAATTTAACTAAAATATTCTTATTTTTATTTCATAATTATATTGAATTGCATCTGATTAAATGATATAATTTCCACAAAATAAATCTTATTGTTAGATTTTAATGTTTTATAAAGTTTTTATTTTTGAATTTGGGATATCTAAAGGAGTGGTGAAAATTATGGAAAAGCTATTGCAGGAGGGGCAAAATCAAAAGAGAAACGGGAGTTTTTTTATCAATTATAAATTCCCATTATTAATTATTTTTCTAAGCTTTATATTGTTATGTGCACTATTTGCATTTAAAAGCTTCGGTAAGACTACTCAGAACGTAAATTTTGAGTTAGTTTGTGAAGAATTAAGTAATGACATAAAACCGAATGAAATTGCTGAGATTGAAGTTATGAAATCAAACAATGAGTTTGAACCGATAGTAAATAATAAATTGACTGTAAATAAAGGTGAAAGCGTTAGATTTAGGGTAGGATTGAAGGACGGGTACGAGTCTATAACCAAAAATGAAGGTTTAAATTATTTAGTGGCTACGAATATTAGTAAATCTTTTAATTATGAGGAAGAAAAGAGCGAAGATTGTGTATCTTACTTTAATGACGGCTACTTCGAGTGGACAACTGACCCGATAACAGAGGATAGAAATATAGAAATTAAAGGTATGAAAATTATAGATTTAAATGTTGCTGAGCCCAACTTTGTTACTTCAGAAGGAAAAATTTTAGATAAGTCAAAATTTATAGGTAATTGGCAAAACACTTTTAAGTATGACAACAAGTATAGATTTAATATTGACTTAAACGAAGAGACGGAACCTTATGAATTGAAAAGCGTCATAGCGGAAACTGTTTCTGAAGGAGTTACTAAACAGCTTTCTTGTGAAATTTCAGAAGAAGATGCAGGAAAGCATGAAATCACATTATATGATCATTCTAATAGATTTGGAGGAATAAGGAGTTCCGTCAGCAAAATAGAGGTAACATTAGAAAAAAAGTATGAGGAAGAAAAGCTTTTTTCAGCCCTAGCCGAAGAGCGAGAACTAGGCGATACTAATAAAATTATTAATTTTAAAGCTAAAAACAATGAAGGAAATATTATAGACTTAACGGTTGACCAAGTTGAACTTTATATTTATATAGGAACAGAAACGGATTTGACAAAGTTGCCTGATACAATTACGCTCAGTGATCCTCAATTTAAAAAAGTTACCGATATCGCTTTTTCAGATGTCAATAAATATTTACATTATAATACTAAGTCCGGTTCGCTTATTTTCTATTTAAAACCTACCGGAAATTACAGTAATTCTAATTTAGAGGTTTTTAAAGGCACTGACCCATTTTTGCCGGCATTATCTAATGTTGGCGAAGACCATTATACAGTATATCAAATAAGTTCTCTAAACAACGCAAATACAGATATATACATTAAAGGCTTTACATTAGACTGTGATGTTAATGTTTATAAATGGGTTAATGATTCAGAAGCAAACTTTGATACTAATAATGTTGAACTTTATGCGTACGAAGGAACTGATTCAGAAATGGTGAACCCTTTAGAAGATGATGGAAACCCAAAAGAAGGAGTTGAAAAATTTACTAAAGATAATGGTAAACCATATTTAAATTATACAGGTAGCCAAGGAAAGAGTTTTACATTTTTTGTAAAATACACTGTAGGTAGTTATGATGATATAACATTAAAGTGCAATGAAAAAATTATTGAGCCTTTAAGTCCATCGGAAGCTGAAGGAACGGGAGGAATTTTTAAAAAGTATAAAATAGATTCATTAGACGGAGGAGCAGACGGAATAGTTCGACTTGATATCAAAATAGTAGAACGACGTAAAATTACATTTAAGGGAAGAGATTCTGATGAAAACCCTATTTCTTTAGACTCTGGTCAAGTTAATATTTATATCTACACCGGAGAAAATCCCCCGGAGGAAGCGTCTGCGAATTTTAGCGATCCTAACTTTAGTAAGATTGAAAATTTTGAATATTTTGCCAAAAAACTTGATACTTGCACTTTTTATGTGAAGCTTGAAGAGGGTTATACTAATTCTACTATCACGGTATTAGGCAAAAATAATAATATTATTGGTACTGGTAAAAAATTTTCAATTGATGTTAAAAATTTGGAGGACAATGATACTAATATTTATTATATTAAAGGAATTGAATTAAACAAATATAAAGTTACATTTAATATTACTGATTTAGAAGGAGTAAACAATATAACACGTGGCGATGATGAAATACCTCTTGAAGAAAATATTTTTGTTGATACAGTAGAGCACGGAAAAAACTATACGTATACTTTAAATCTAAACGAAGGATATAATAAAAATAATCTTTCTGCCACTTTAGCTGGAGATGATAAGCCACTTTTAAATGAAAACAATGAAATAGGGATAAGTGAAGTTAAAAGTGACTTGACAATTACTGTAACCGGAATTGAATTAAACAAATATAAAGTTACATTTAATATTACTGGTTTTGAAAAAATAAAAAATATAACACGTGGCAACGATGAAATACCTCTTGAAGGAAATTTTTTCGTTGATAACAAAGCGGAACATGGTAAATCTTACGAGTATACAGTAGTTCCCGCTGATGGTTATAGACTAGATGAATGTAACGTCGATGGAGACGGTGAAAAAGATCTTCAATCAACTGAAGATAAATTAATTATTAAGTTGAAAAATGTTACCAGAGATAGTGAAATTAATATATCTGGTATCCTGAATAAACAGTGCAACATAAAATTTTTATTGGATCCAAAAAACCCAGGTACAGATGGAACTGTGAAGATAGAAGATGCTTTGTATATCAAAGAAGCTGGAACAAAGCGAGATTTATTAGAAGGCAAAACTTCAATTTCGATTGATATTATAAAAGATTTTGAATTTACTATAGAGGTCCGTGAAGGATTTGACGGAAGGAAAAAGAACGTTAAAGCTAATAGTTATACATTGAGTGAATCAGAGGAAGAAAATTCAGGTAAAAAATTTACAATTACAAAAGAACAATTAAGTGAAATATATAATAACAAGTCCAATGGAAAAGAATGTACTGTAACGATTTCGGAAATATACAAGTTGTACGACGTTGAATTTAAAGTGGATGATGCATACAAAAATAAAGTTAAAATTTCATATTTGGATTATGATGAAAATTATAGTAATTCAAAAAAAGATACTACTTCCGATAAATCTAATGACGCTTCATCTGGTAAGCTCATAAGAAATTTAATTCCTTATAAAAAAGATTTTCAGTTTAAAGTAGAAGTAATAGATAATGAATATAGATTAAGTGATAATTTTATTAAAAATAAAAGTAATTTTAAAAATATGAGCATCACCATGGAACCTGATTTTAGTAAGGAAAAATTTGTAAAAGAATGTACGGTAACTATTAAGGGAATAAAAGGTGATTTAACTAAAGACAACGGTTCTTATATAGAAATTGAACCGTCTGAGTACACATACACCTTAAAATTTAATTTGAGTGAAGAAATTAAAGATAAAGTTACTTTGTATGAGTCTGATGCGAGCGGTAAAGAAATAACTACTATATTCAGTGAAAATGAAAATGGATCTATAAACTATCATAAAGTAGTAATAGGTGAGAGTACACATATTCTTGCGAAAGTATCGGAAAATTGCAAAGTTGATTTAAACGAATTAAAATTAACTGTTGCCGACACCAAAGGAGAGTTTAAGGGAAAGAAGTTATCTGATTCAAGTTATCTTTTTGAAGTTTCAACTGGTAGATCGAATTCAACAGATAAAAGGATTCTTAACATAAAAGTTGAAGGAATCAGTTTAAAGAAACTTAGTATTAATTTTCGACATCTTAATAGGGTACAGATAAAATGGTATAAGGATGGTTTTAATAACGAAAAAAGTGAAGTAGTTGATGATATTGAGACCGGTAACATTAAAGCCTTAAATTATGGTGAAAATTTATGTCTGGAAATTATTGGAAAAAATGGGAATAATGTAAATTTGTCAGATGCATTGAGCTTAACGGATGAAAAAGGAAACCCTTTAAAATATGATTCCTGGACGAGCGATGAAGGACATCAAAGATTAATAGTTTATAAAGTTACATCGAATGTAGAAATTTCCCTGGACTTAGAGCAAAAATATTCACTTTTAAGATTTAATAAATGTGATGGACTGAGTTTTTACTTAGTAGATGATAATAAAGAATTTGGAAGAAAAATAATAGGTAGTGAAACAGTGAAAAAAGATAAAAATGCGGAATTTAATTTTGGCGTGAAAGCGGATGCTGGATATGATTTAAATAGCGCAGGAATTACTATTAAAGTTCCTTCTGGAGCAGAACCCACAGCTGTAAAACTTGATTCTATCAAAGAAAATGATTACCATATATACAAAATTTCCGGAATAGAATCAACTGATTCAATAGAAATTAATTCAACAATAAAGGTATTAAGTTTTAATGTAAAGTTCGTTTCAGATTATCAGCTTTCAAATGCAGGAGAAGGGGAAAATAAAGATACTAAAGTTGAATTTTATAATGTAAGCAAAATAAAAATAGGAAGTGAAGGCTTAACTGCTTCATATGGAGAAACTGCAGAGTTTTCTAT
>CAKUYF010000016.1 GCA_934702115.1 uncultured Eubacteriales bacterium
TAGCTAGAGAAGTGCACCATTCCCGGTTACCTATAGTCTCTGCGGTAGGTCACGAGACTGATTTTACACTTTGCGATTTGGCAGCTGACAAAAGAGCGTCTACTCCTTCGGTTGCGGCCGAAATAGCTGTGCCGGACATAAAAGCTTTAAATAACTCTATAGAAGTGTATATAAAACGTTTAAAGAGTAGTATGGAATTAAAGATTATTTTTTTAAATCCAATTCTTAACGCTCTTCAAAAGAGACTGGTTCAAGTTTCTCCGGCTGTTAAAATAGAGGATAAAATTGAAACTTTTTGGATTTTAAGAAATAATTTAATAAAGAATTTAAGCTATTTGATAGCAAAAAAAGAATTTCGGCTAGAAACACTAATTAGGCAGCTGGAAAATTATTCTTCCGAGCGGATTTTAAGTCAAGGATATGCTTTAATTTCGGTTAGAGGCCAAAGCATAAAACGCTTAAAAGAGATTGAAACAGAAGAACAAATTAAAATTACTATGCAAGACGGGACTATGGAATTTAAAATAATTAAAATTTAGAATCAAAAGGAATTTTTAATATGGAATTTGAAAGTTACATTAACGAATTAGAAGCAATAGTAAACAAACTAGAGTCTGGTGAAGAAACATTGGAAAATTCTTTAGAACTTTATAAAAAAGGAATGGAGATAGCTTCTTGCTGTCAAGGTATGCTTAAAGAAGTTAAAGAAAAAATTTCAGTTATAGAAAATGAGAACTGCAAGAAGGAGAAATAATAGTTTGATTTTGAACAATAAAGTCGAAGAGTATAAGGAAAAATTTGAGTTTTATTTAAAGAGTTACGTAAACAAATTCAGTAGTGAAAGTAATGGTATATTAGAGTCCATGGAGTATACTTTAATGGCACCTTGTAAAAGATTACGTCCAATAATTATGATAGCTTTCTATAAACTTTTTAATGGAAAAAGTGATGAAATATATAAATTTGCTATTGCTCTTGAAATGATACATACATATTCACTGATTCATGACGATTTACCTTGTATGGATGATGGTAAAGTACGTAGAGGTAAAGAATGTAATCATATAAAGTTTAAGGAAAGTACAGCTCTTTTGGCAGGTGATGCTCTTATTACTCAGGCTTTTGAGGTAATAAGTGAAGTAAAATTTTTAGATTTAAAAAATACTTTGGAGTGCATAAATATTCTTGCTCAAACAGCAGGAAGCAACGGAATGGTTTTAGGGCAATATTTAGATTTAAATTTTCCCCTTTTAAGTTTCAAAGAGGAAAACGTTTTAAAGCTATATGAATTAAAAACTGCTCAGCTTTTCATTGCAGCAGCGAAGATAGGATCAATACTTGCCGGTGCAAATCGCAAAGAGGTAGAATTAGCTGAAGACTATGCAAGAAATTTTGGAATATGTTTTCAAATAGTGGACGATTTAATTGATGATGAGTTTGAAAAAAAGAGTTATTTGAGTAAATCAAAGCTAACTAATATATTTTATGATCTTAATTTTAAGGCTGTTTCCATACTTCAAAGCTTTAATGGCGATACTTCTATTTTAGAAATGCTGAATGAATATATAAAATCGTATTTAAATTAAATTTTAAGAAAGAAGTAAATAAAAATGGAGTCAAGTTCATTAGTAAAGAAAGATTATCCGCTGTTAAGTCAGATTAAAAGTCCCGGAGACTTAGAAAAAATCAATGATTTTGATGCCCTTTGCGATGAAATAAGAAATAAAATTATAGAAATTACATCTGAAAATGGAGGGCATTTATCTCCCAATTTGGGAGTGGTTGAATTAACGATAGCTCTTTATTTAGTATTTAAACCACCTATGGATAAAATTATCTGGGATGTAGGGCATCAAAGCTACGTTCACAAGATGCTTACCGGTAGATTTGAATACATTGATAGTATTCGTAAAAAAAATGGGATTTCCGGGTTTACAAATAGGAATGAAAGCCCATATGATATTTTTACTTCAGGGCATAGCAGTACCTCAATTTCAGCGGCATTGGGTATAGCAAAATCTAGTGAAATATTAAAGCAAAATGGGCATACTGTTGCTGTAATAGGAGATGGAGCACTTACCGGAGGATTAGCCTATGAAGGGTTAAACAATGCTTCTAAAGCCAAACATTTAACAGTGGTTCTCAATGATAATAAAATGTCTATATCTAAGAATGTAGGTGCTGTTGCAAGGTACCTTGCTGCTGCAAGGATAAAGCCTTCATATGTAAAAGCGAAAGGACTTTTAGAAAAAATTTTAGAAATGACTTCTGTAGGTCTAAAGATAGAAGATATTCTAAAACAGTCTAAATCAGCTGTAAAAAATTTAATTTATAAAAGCAGTATATTTGAGGATATGGGATTTGTATATTATGGTCCCATAGACGGTCATGATATAAATCAGCTTAAAAAAGTTTTTGAACTGGTTAGAGAAATGAGTCAGCCCACGATAGTACACGTTATAACTAACAAAGGTAAAGGATATCATTTAGCGGAGAAAGATCCTAGAATATCTCATGCCGTTACGCCTTTTAATCCTTCAATAGGATTTAGAAGTAGGAAAGGATGTTTAAGTTTTTCTGATATTTTTGGTAAGAAACTTTGTGAGCTAGCAAAAAAAGATTCTAGAATTTGTGCTATAACAGCTGCAATGACTAGTGGAACAGGGCTTATAAAATTTAAAGAAAATTTTAAATCAAGGTTTTTTGACGTGGGTATTGCCGAAGGTCATGCGGTTACGTTTGCTTCTGGTCTTGCAGCTGGTGGTCTTATTCCTGTAGCTGCTATTTATTCTAGCTTTTTGCAAAGAGCTTATGATCAAATAATTCATGATGCTGCACTTCAAAATTTAAAAATTATTTTAGCTGTTGATCGAGCAGGACTAATAGGAGAGGACGGAGAAGCTCATCAAGGAGTTTTTGATGTGTCGTTTCTAAATACAATTCCAAACGTTAAAATATTTTCTCCTTCATTTTTTGAAGAATTGGAAATTATGCTTGAAAAGGCTGTAAAATCAAGAGAAAAATGCATTATGGCTATAAGGTATCCGAGAGGCGGAGAATTAGAAAAACCAGAAAACTACATATTTAATTCTAAAGATTATGAGTTTTATGGAAGTAAAGAAAGTAATATTTTAATTGTAACTTATGGAAGAATTTTTTCCGAAGCTTATTTATGCCAACAAAAACTAAAATACTCAAGTATAGAAGTGTGTATTTTGAAGCTTAATGTTATAAAGCCTATAAATGAGCAGGCCTTAAACTACGCATGTAAATTTGAAAATATTGTATTTTTTGAAGAGGCAGTTAAATCCGGGGGAGTAGGAGAAAAATTTGGATTGTTACTTCTTGAAAGAAAGTCCTTTAAGGGAAAATATATAGTACAAGCTATTTCGGATCAGTTTGTTGCTCATGCGTCGGTCCGAGACCAGCTAAAAAAATTTTCACTTGATTCTGAAGGAATGGAAAAAATACTTTTAGATTTAATAAATTAATTTAAGCTGAAAAATAGAATCTAATTTTAAACATTAAAAAATCAATAGAATGATTGATAAAAATAAGATCTTACAATTTTAAATTAATTTCACTGCATTTCTATATTATTACTTATCAGCAAAATCCAAAAATTGTAAGAATAACTATCATTCTATTGATAATCTTATTTTTAATCTAAATTAATCAAGTATCCTGATCTTGAACGGATCTCCAATTAGCTCCATTAACGTAATCATAATCAAAAAGTACTTCTCCAGTTGTAGAATACCCAAAATATGATCCACAATATGGGCAAGACTCAAACCATTCACTGTCCTTATAGGATAATTTACCGCATGAATTGCATTTGTATTCATACTTTTTAATTTCAGATTCCTCAAGCAAAGTTTTTTGCATTCCTTCAATTGTAACTCCGCCTGCTACTTTGATTTCCTCATTTTTATTAAGCTTTTTATTTTCTGCCATTATTTTTTACCTCCTTAGCCTTAAATAAATTAACTATTATAGTAATATGCATTTGTTGCAGATGAATTACACTTATTATAATTCATGTAAAATCTGCCTGTTTTTTCATACTTGCCTTCAGCGTTACATCTTGGACATAATGCTTGACTATTATATCCTACGTAACCGCAAGTTTTGCATCTGTATTCATAACCTTCTATATCTTTTTTGTTAATCTTAACATAGTTATGTCCATCTACAGTAATTCCACCAGAAACCTTTTCCATATGCTTATCATTAATTTTGTTATTTTTCAACATATTTTATTCCCCCTTCGAGTTCATTATACAATTTTTCAACATATTCGTCAATACCTAAAAAATTTTTTAATTTATCTATGTAGTACCAATGATTATACAACTAAAGTTTCTAAAAGTAAAGTCATTGAGTTTTAGAATGTTTGAATCAGACTTAAAAATCTACCGGATGCATATATTTAATTGAGGTGAGTCTTGATTGGATAGAAGTAAAATCATAGAAATGCTTGAATATTCAGGGTTATCTTATAATGACACTCAACCGGAAAGTCGTGAAGGGCAAGTTTTAGCGGTGAACGACTCGGAAAGTGATGTAAGCTATAGTATTCGTGTTTTTGGTGATACACTTATAATTGCGTTTAGAGGTTCAGATTCAAAGAAAGATTGGATGTTTAATTTAGATTTTTGCAAAAAAGTAATACCTTATAACAATTTTCGTTCTAAGATAAAAGTGCATTCAGGATTTATAAATGCATATAGGTCTAGAAATGTACGTGAAAAAATAAGAAAATTTGTAACTGAAGGGATTCGGAAAGTGAGATTGACAGGTCATTCATACGGTGCCGCACTTGCAGTACTTTGTGCTGTAGATTTACAGTATAGTTTCAATGATCGTGATTATGAGGTGATAGTTTTTGGATGCCCACGGATAGGGAACAAAGCGTTCATGAATTCTTATAATAAAAGGATATTTAAAACTTTAAGAATAGAGAATAGAAATGACATTGTAACAAAGGTTCCTTTTAGATTTATGGGGTATTACCATGTAGGTACCAGAATATCAATAGGTAGAAACGCTCTATTTTCATTGCCCGGCATGAATAGACATACCTTACAGGAGTATTATTCAAATATATGGGATGTTTAAGAGTTCTTTTATGCGTTTTATTATTTCTAATTTTTGTTATAATAACAGTTTTAACTTTAGGAGTTATTTTTAGCTTTGTTAGAATTTTTATTTTTTATTTTATTCCAATAATTTTCAAAAGCGGATTCATTTTTGTTTTTTTGGGGATAATAATATTTTTTATCTGTAAGCTCTTCGGGTAAATAAGCTTGAGGTATCCAGTTATTTGGATAGTTATGAGGACAATTATATGTTAAATTGTTTAAGGAGCTACTACAAGGGCTACTGCTTTTTAAATACTTTGGAATTGAATATACTAGTCCTTTTTTTATATCTTGCATAGCTAAATTTATTGCATTATAAGCTGAGTTGGATTTTGGAGATAAAGCTATAATTAGAGCTGCGTTGGCAAGTGGGATTCTAGCCTCAGGCATACCTACCTGAAGAGCTATATCGGTAAGCGTTTTTACATACTCACATGCCGCTGGATAAGCAAGTCCTACATCTTCACATACGCATACCAACAATCTACGACAAACTGAAGAAACTTCTCCAACGTATAACAGTCTTGCTAGATAATACATACTTGCATCAGGGTCAGAACCCCTTAAAGATTTTTGAAGAGCTGATAAAAGATCATAGTGATCGCTATTTGTGTTATTATGACTTATTAAAAAATTCTCTTGTGATTTTTTGAAAGTATCGTCCAGCAAAATTTCTTCCGTATCATCGCTTAATTTTTTTCTGGACAAAAAACCAAGTTCCAGTAAATTTATAGATTTTCTAATATCTCCGCAGGATAAAGTAGCGATTTCGTTTAAAGTTTTTTCTGAGATTAACAGTTTTAGACTATATTCCTCTTCCAGCAATTTTACTACACGTTTTAGATTTGTTATTATATCTTCCTTACTGACAGATTTGAATTCAAAAACATGAGATCTGCTCAAGATAGCGGGATAAATACAAAAATAAGGATTTTCTGTAGTGGAAGCTATCAAAGTAATCAAGCCGTTATCCATAAACTCTAAAAGAGATTGTTGCTGTTTTTTATTAAAGTATTGAATTTCATCTAAGCAAATGATAATTCCTCTATTTTGTTTATCATAAGATGCTTTATGGAGTATTTCTTTTATTTCTGAGACTGTAGAATTAGTAGCATTTAATTTTATAAATTTTTTATTTGTTTTTGTTGCTATTATACCTGCTAAGGTAGTTTTTCCGGTTCCGGGAGGACCGTAGAATATCATATTTGGAGTATGGATTGGATCAGAAATTTCATTTAGAAAATTCATACTGTTTAGAATATGTTTTTGACCAACTATTTGATCTACGGAAATCGGTTTTACTTTTTCGAATAGGGGAGAAGGCATAAAAATTCACCGTTTTTCTCTATTAAAATTTATATGTAAATTACTTACTTATTATATTATAATAAATTTAGTTATCGCATTAAATGGTTTATTGCAAATTAAAAACATAAGGAGAGAACATAACTGATGTTAACGGTTTTATCGTGGGTGATGTCGGCAATAGCTCTTATCGGTACTTTAATAAATGCCGAAAGAAACAAATGGGGATTTATTTTTTGGCTTATATCTAATTTATATATGTGTATAAAATTTTTCGTTTTGGGAGCATACGCAGAGAGCTTGCTTTTTTTCGTTTATTTCCTTTTAGCCATAAGAGGGATTGTTTCTTGGACTAAAAAAGAGAACTCGGAAGATTCAAATTCTGATGAAATAAAAGCTACAGAGGTAATTTAATAATGACAAAGGTTTTTTTGCATACCTGTTGTGCACCTTGTTTTTTGAAATGTCAAGAAAGCTTAGAAGCGGAAGGGATTACACCTGTTCTGTTTTGGTACAATCCCAATATTCATCCATGGACTGAATACAATTTACGCAAAGAATGCTTAATAAACTATGCTAAAGAAAAATCTTTAGAAATAAAAGTTAAGGATTATTATGGGCTTCGTAGTTTTATAAGTGATATATATCCTGAATTTAAAAAGGGACGATGTGAATATTGTTATAAGTTGCGTTTGGAGGAGACTGCAAAATCTGCAGTAGAAGAGGGTTATGATTACTTTTCTACAACGCTTTTAATCAGCCCATATCAAAATCACGAGCTTATTAAAAGTATAGGAGAAGAAATAGCTAAAAAGTATGATATAAAATTTTTTTATAAAGATTTTAGACCTTATTTTAGAGAAGGACAGCGTTTAGCACGTTCAAGAGGCTTTTACATGCAGAAGTATTGTGGATGTATTTTTAGTGAAGAAGAAAGGTATTTAAAAATTTGAGTCGTAGTTAATTTTTTAGTTAAGGGTATGAGAATTACAAAAATGAGTGAAAATTTACGATATGAAATATCTTACGAAGGAAAATTGATTCAATCGAAAACTTTCTTGAGCAATAAATTAGGGATTCTTATAAAGCAACTTTTTTCACAGTATGGATGGGTGTATTCCGAAGTATTAAAATGTGGATCATATAGAAAAATTTGTATTACTAATCCTTTGGGAGAAAGTTTAGATATTAATTTATTTGCCGCTAATCTTAGAAATGAAAAAAGTAATCCATATGAAAAAAAGCTTCAATTAAGTAAAGCGAATCCTCACCAGTACAAAGATGGCATTACTATAATTTTAGGTTTTTATGTATGTAATTCTGCGGATGAAGTTAAAGATGCTCTTATAGTAGGATTTCCAATTGATGAAAGTTTGGGATATAATAATAACCCCAGTTTGCGGGGAGTATTTGTAAACGATATATTACTGAAAACAAAAATAGACGGGGTATACATAGATGAGAAGCGTAAACTGGTAGGGTTTAGGCCTGAATTTATTTTTTATTATTTAAGGAATTACGCTAGTTTTCATAAATATACGAGCGAGGATTATCATTTGAAAGAAAATTCATTTGTTAACAATTCGTCTTTAAAAAATTTAAAAGCGGGTAGAGCGGCAGGCGGGAAAAATATTTTACTTTATGGAGTTCCTGGATGTGGGAAAAGTTATGTAGTTGAAAAAGAGTATTGTAAGGACGCAGGGAAAATAGAAAGAATTGTTTTTCATCCCGATTATACTTATATGGATTTTATAGGTCAAATTTTGCCTTGTTCCAATGAGAATAAGGTAACGTATGACTTTATACCTGGACCTTTTACAAAAATTTTAAAGGAGTCTTACAACAATCCCAGTAAAAAGTATTGTTTAGTGATTGAAGAGATCAACCGTGGAAACGCATCTGCAATATTTGGAGATATTTTTCAGCTTTTAGATAGAGATGAAAGTGGGAACAGCTATTATAAAATATCCAATAAAGATATTGCCAAAGAAGTGTATGGAAAAAATGACGTTCAAAAAAAGATTTTTATTCCTTCCAACTTAACAATTGTAGCAACTATGAATACTTGCGATCAAAACGTATTTACTCTTGACACAGCTTTTCAGCGAAGATGGAAAATGCGTATGATAGAAAACAATATTGATAAGGCAAGGGAAATTGCCAACCATAAAATTTTAGATACTGATGTAACATGGAAAGTATTTAACAAAAAGATAAATGAGTTGATCTTATCGCATAATGTAGGAAATATTTCTGCTGAAGATAAAAGGTTGGGAGCTTACTTTGTTTCTTTAGATGATTTAATTTATTTAAATCCTGAAGATGAAGGTTTAACGAAAGAAGAAGTAGAAAAAGCAAAAGACAATAATCGAAATTTTCCGGAGAAAGTACTTAAGTACTTATGGGATGATGCTTTCAAATTTAATAGATCTCAGATATTTAACGAAAAATGTACCAGTTTAGAGCAGCTTATAAAAACATTTGAAAGTTCAAAGGGTAATCAAAGGTTTGATATATTTCTATATGATATTTTCGATTTAAAAAATTAGTTATGATTGGTATAGAGGAATATAGGAATGAGTGAAGAAATACATGACATTTATGAATTCCATGTAAATACTAATAGTATGGATGATAATTTTGTAGGGATTAAAGCTGAAAACAACAAAATTAAAGTATGCTTTCCACTAGGGTATGGGCTAAGTATTACTGAAGAGAACCGAAAGGAAGATGCAAAGCTTTTAATTAAGGTTTTATCTCGTTTTCAAAGTAGGGCTTCGAACCTTTTTCCTAGGTATTGCGAAAATAAAATAGAACATAACAAATTTCCTATTCATGCTTATTTAAATGTAATAGAAAATTACTTAGCACATGGATACTATGTAGAGACTAAAAGCATATATTCCGGCAATAGCCAAGGAAAAATAAATTGGCATATGACTGTTAATAAGCGAAGGCCTTATCCTCAAGATGGGAATTTCTTCTATTTAAATTTTATATCTAAGAAAAGGGTTTTTAGCTCTTCCGGTTTAATAACTAAGATTCATGAATATTGTGTTGAGGAAAGTTATAAAAAAATAGGATGGATTTTTTGTAAGCACGAACCTAAAAAAGCCGGTATTGTTTTTCAAGAAAAAGAATTTATTGAGGTACTTGATCAAAAATTATCTCATACGTTTAATGATAGCGAAATAAATCTTTTTTTAAGTATGAAAGATATGATCAGATTTATAGGTAGAGAAGGTGAAAATTCCAGATTTTATTTTGGAACCAATAAGTTTGAATATATTTGGGAAAAGTTAATAGATAGCAGTTTTGGAATTAAAAATAAGGATTATTATTTTCCCCATACTACTTGGTATCTGGGCAAGCTAGGACTTCATAATCAATCGGCCTTAGAACCTGATACAATTATGTTGTCAAACGAAAAAATTTTCATATTAGATGCCAAGTACTACAAATATGGTATAACCGGTGACCCCAAAGACCTTCCAAGATCTACATCTATTAACAAACAGATAACTTACGGAGAGTTTATTGCCACAGAAAGTAAATTTAAAACTTCTGATAAAAAGTCTCCTATTGTATTTAATGCCTTCATTTTACCTTTTGACAAGTATAAAAATCCATTTAAAAAGAATAATAATATGGTTTACATAGGTGAGGCACGAGGAAATTGGAAGTCTTTGGGAATAAGTTACGAAAGAGTACATGGAATTCTTTTAGACGTAAAGTGGCTAATGCTTAAATCCGGAAATAAAAGTTCAAAAGATATAAAAGGACTTGCAGATTTTATTGAAAACAATTCTAAAACTTCAATTTGAAGCTTTAAAGTTATAAATTGGTTTTATTATTTTTTGAATTTCAACTGTATCCTTTATGTTTTCTACAATTTCTTCTATAGGCTTATAAACTAAGGGAGCTTCGTCAAGAGTGCTTTTGCAGACGCTTGAAGAATATATGCCATTCATACTCTCTTTAAATTCGTCTAGGTTAAGGCTTCTTTTAGCTTGCCCTCGGCTCATTACTCTTCCGGCACCGTGAGGAGCTGATTCATTCCAGTCTGTGTTTCCTTTTCCGATTCCCATTATACAGCCGTCTCTCATATTGATAGGAATTAGTAATTTTTCATTTTGCTTTGCTGAAATTGCGCCTTTTCGAACTATATTAGATTTAATATCTATATAATTATGAACAGTATGAAAGTGTTCTTCTGCAAGAGTGTCTGTACTGTAATACGAAGGGTCTTTAATTCCAAAATAATTTTTAAATATAATTTGAGCCATTTTAATTCTGTTTTTTTCAGCATATTCTTGGCATATACTCATATCATGTAAATACATTTTTCTTTGTTCATTCTCAAGGTAACATAGCTCACTTGGCAGGTTACATTCTGCGTTTTGATATTCACTTTTAAATTTTTGTTTGTCATTACAAAGGTTAATAGCCAAATTTTGATAGTATTCAGCAACTTGTTTTCCCATATTTCTTGATCCGCTATGTATTATCAAATATTTGTTATTTTGATCATCAACATCTATTTCTATAAAATGATTTCCTCCTCCTAATGTTCCTATAGCTCTTTCGAATCTATCTGTGTCTTTTAATTCATTTAAACACTGTAAGTCTTTAATTTTTTCCATTTCAAATAACTTAGATTCATGAATGCTGTATCCGCTGGGTATGGATTTTTTTATTGTATGGTCTAGTTTTTTGAGGTTTAATTCTTGATTTCCTAAATTTATAGTCAGCATTCCGCAACCAATATCTACACCTACGATATTTGGAATAACTTTATCTCCAAGATCTGCTGTAAACCCGATTACGCATCCTTTCCCGGCATGGACGTCAGGCATTATTCTAACTTTACAATCCTTGAAAGGTTCTTGTTTTAAAAGTAGAGAAATTTGTGCCATAGCGGCTGGCTCAATATTTTTTGTAAATATTTTCAAATTATTCATGTTTCCTCCTAATGAATCAATATTTTAGAATAAAAGTTTTTTAAATTAAAATAGTCAGATCACCTGTACGGTAACGCTGACTTTATCCATAAATAAATCTTTTTAGCATCACAGAGATTTATTATTATTTATTATAACACAAATTCTTAATTTATCAATATTTATATATTTTTGAAGTAATTTAGCATTTAAATTATATAATTTTTTTAAATGTTTTAAGGAATAAATTAAAGTTTTAGAATATTTTAGAGCATTTATTATATATTTTGTAAAATATGCTTGATTTTTTTATCTAAAAATGTTTAAATGCAAGTGAGAAACTAAAAATGCATAAGTAAGGAGGTAAATTTATGAATCCAATTAATATAAACTGGCAAGAGAGATTTGAAGATATGCACGTGGACACAAAAAGTACACTTAAAAACATTATTAGATTGGATTGGACTGAAAATTCAATACTGGAGAAAGAGTACTTTAATAGAGAAATTGATAGTATGATTGGAGATTTGATTGATGAACAATCGGATTATAATAAATTGATTGAGCGATTTAATAGCGAAAAAACTGCTAAAGATTTAAAAACAGCTAAAAAAATAACTGAAGAATCAGAAAGAGATCCTTCTTCTTTACAATGTAAGATGTTAGATTGTAAAAATAAGCTTCAAAACTTGGAACATAAATTTAGAGAACAAAAAGAAGCTTCCAGAGGTAAAATTCCGATGTACGTTAGTCCTACAATAGTAGACTCACATACCGGAAGTCTAGATAAAGAAATAAGTTATTATAATAATATCATTATAAATTGTAGGAAAGAAATTTATAAATATCAAGCCAAGCTTCAACCGGTTATTAATAATGTAAACTTATTGAATAATGAAATATCCAAGTTAAATAAAGACATATCGACTTTGGAGGAGCACAAATCAGAATTAAAAGAAAGAATATCGCGTTTAGATAAGGAAATATCGAATTTAAATAATCCTGAATCTGTTAAAAATCTGGAATCCAGTTATGTGACTTTGTACCAAATGAGAGAAGAAAGATCTAAACTAACTGACAGAACGACTG
>CAKUYF010000017.1 GCA_934702115.1 uncultured Eubacteriales bacterium
GAACAACCCTGAAAAGCATTTTTCCCAATTTCTGTTGCTGCAGGCATATTGGCAGCTGTTAAATTTTTGCAGCCTTTAAATGCATTTTCCTCAATTGTTTTTACGTTATCCATCTCTACAGTTTCTAAGTTTTTAAATTCAATAAATGCTCCTTTAGGAATACTTTTAATATCCTTATTTATAATAACTTTAGTAACCTTTTTCATATTTTTGTCAGGTATAAAATCTTTCTGTTCATTTATAGTTAATTCTTCAGACGTATAGTCACATGGCATTTACACCCACTCCTAAAAATAATTCTTGCATTACATAGAATATAAATTATTATATAACAAAAATAAATGAGATCAACTATTTTAGAAATATTTATTCAAAATAACAATAAGTAATCTTATAAACATCTCGCCATCTCTGATTTATGGCTTATATTTACATACCAAAAATTCAAAACAATATTTTTGCCTCTTGAAAATCTTTCTTATTTATAACCTTATACAATTAACCAAACTCATTTTATTTAACCTAAGATCCTCTTGCTAGCTTTACTTTCTTGGAATCTTTAAATTCACCTTTAAACATATCAAATATTTTTTTAGACATTTTTACAGTTGTTAAACTTGTACAGCCTTTAAATGCATGTTTTTCAATGACCATTGCTGCAGGCATATTGGCAATTGTTAAACTTTTGCAGTCAGAAAATGCATATTCGTTAATTCCGCTTGCTGTAGGAATATCTACAGTTTTTAACTTTTTGCAGCCAGCAAATGCATGTTTTCCAATTCCTGTTGCTGCAGGCATATTGACAGCTGTTAAACTTGTGCAATCTTCAAATGCATGATCTCCAATTGTTTGTACTAGAGACATATCGGCAGTTGTTAAACTTGTGCAACCAGAAAATGCATTGTCACCAATTTCTGTTAAATTAGTCATTCTGTCAATTTTTAAACTTGTGCAGCCAGAAAAAGCACACTTTTCAATTGTATCTACCCAATACATATTGGCAGTTGATAAGCTTGAGCAATCTTTAAATGCATTTATTCCAATTTTTTCTGCTGCAGACATATCGGCAGTTGTTAAACTTGTGCAACCAGAAAATGCATTTTCTTCAATTTCTGTTGCTGCAGAGATATTGGCAGTTTCTAAACTTTTGCAGTCTTTAAATGCTTCTCGTTTAATTTTTCGTAAGGCAGACATATTGACAGTTGTTAAACTTGTGCAACCAGAAAATGCATCAATTTCAATGTTTTCTACCTTAGGCATATTGGCAGTTGTTAAACTTGTGCAACCAGAAAATGCACCACTTCCAATTGTTTGTACTAGAGGCATTTCGGCAGTCGTTAAACTTCCGCAGCCAGAAAATGCATTGTCACCAATTTCTGTTAAATTAGTCATTTTGGCAGTTGTTAGTTTTATGCAGTCTAGAAATACTTCTTTTCCAATTTTTGTTATTTTAGGCATATCGGTAAATGTTAAACTTTCACAGTCAGAAAATGCATTGTCACCAATTTCTGTTAAATTAGTCATTTTGGCAGTTGTCAAACGTCTGCAGCCAGAAAATGCATTGTCACCAATTTCTGTTATACTAGTCATTTTGACAGCTATTAAATATTCGCAGTTATAAAATGCTTTCTCTCCAATTTTTGTTACTTTAGACATTGTAACAGTCTTTAAACGCTTGCAGCCTTCAAATGCACTATCTCCAATTTCTGTTACATCAAGCATCTCTACAGTTTTTAAATTCTTAAATCCCTTAAATGCTCCCGCAGGGAGATGTGTAAACGCCTTCTCTACTGTAATACTGATAACACTGCTGGCGTATTTTCTTAAATATTCTAAATCCTTTTCATTTTTTATAGTATTCATGCCCTCAGATGACGCATCATCAATTTGAGCACTTTGCTCTTGTACCATCGGACAGTCTTTAAACGCTGTATTTCTGTACTCTTCAAGCGTTCTCGGAAGTATACCCAATTCTTGTAAATTTGTGCAGCCAGCAAATGCATTGCCACCAATTTTTGTTACACCAGGTATTTCTACAAGTTTTAAATTGCTACATTCCCTAAATGTTCCTTTTCCAATTTGGACTAATCTATCAGACATCACTACCTCTTCTAAACTTGTGCAACTTTCAAACGCCTGTTTGTCAATTCTTGCCACTCCAGAGAGGTTCATACTTTTCAAACTGTTGCAATTCGCAAATGCACTCTTTCCGATTCTTACTACTCTACTCATATGAATATTTTGTAAACTTGAACAAAGCCTAAATGCCATATTTCCAATTTCTTTTACTTTATCCATATCGGCAGTTGTTAACTTTCTGCAGCTATTAAATGCACTTATTCCAATTTTTATTACTTTAGGCATAGTGGTAGTTGTTAAATTGATACATGAATTAAACGCGTTATTTCCAATCTCTTTTACCTCAGGCATATTTAAAGTTTTTAACTTTGTGCAGTAAGCAAATGCATTTTCTTCAATTTTTATTACTTTAGGCATATTTACAGTTTCTAAACTTCCGCAGGCAGCAAATGCAGAGTCCTCAATTGTTTTTACTCCAGGCATATTTACAGTTTTTAATTTCTTAAATTCCTTAAATGCGTCTGCAGGAATACTTTCAACACTATCATCTATAGAAACTTTAGTAATCTTACTTCTCATTTTTTGGTCATCTTTCACTCTATCAAAATCATCTGGTTTCTCTATAGTTAAAATTCCAAACGTATTTCTCATATATATTCACTCCTAAAAATAATTCTTGCATTACATAGAATATAAATTATTATATAACAAAAATAAATAAAATCAACTATTTTAGAAATATTTGTTTAAAATAACAATAAATGATCTTATAAACATTTCGCCATCTCTGCTTTATAGGTTATATTTACATACCAAAAATTCAAAACAGTATTTTTGCCTCTTGAAAATCTTTCTTATTTATAACCTTATACAATTAACCAAACCCATTTTATTTAACCTAAGATCCTTTTGCTAGCTCTACTTTCTTGGAATCTCTAAATTTATCTTTAAACTTCTTAAATATTTCTTTAGGCATTCTTACAATTTTTAAACCGGTACAGCCAGCAAATGCATCTTTTTCAATTTTTGTTACCTTAGACATTTTGGCAACTATTAAACTTTTGCAGTCTTTAAATGCACTTTCTCCAATTTCTGTTACCTCAGGCATTTTGGCAGTTGTTAATTTTTTGCAGCCAGCAAACGCCTCTTTTTCAATTTTTGTTACCTTAGGCATTTTGGCAACTGTTAAACTTTTGCAGTCTT
The DNA here is from genome assembly GCA_934702115.1 of uncultured Eubacteriales bacterium. GTDB lineage: Bacteria > Bacillota > Clostridia > Oscillospirales > Acutalibacteraceae > UMGS1491. Next base: position 3,283 of record CAKUYF010000017.1, read on the forward strand.
TAAATGCACTTTCTCCAATTATTTGTACTTCCTCCATATTTACATTTGTTAACATTTGGCGACCCCTAAAGGTATTAGGTTCAATCTTTTTTAATGCACATATATTGACAGTTTCCAAATTACAACAATTTAAAAATACTTCTCCAATTTTTTCTACCTGAGGCATCTCCACAGTTTTTAAACCTGTACAGTCAAAAAATGCATGATATCCAATTTCTGTTACACTAGTCATTTTGGCTTCTGTTAAACCTGAGCAGACTGCAAATGCTTTCTCTCCAATTTTTGTTACCTTAGGAATATTAGCAGTTGTTAAACTTGTGCACAGACTAAATGCACTATTTCCAATTGTTTGTACTAGAGGCATCTCCACAGTTTTTAAACCTGTACAGTGAGAAAATGCACTACCTCCGATTATTTCTACCTTAGGAATTTTGGCAACTGTTAAAACTGAGCAGCAATAAAATGCACTACCTCCAATTGTTTGTACTAGAGGCATTTCGGCAGTTGTTAAACTTTCGCAGCAATAAAATGCACCATCTCCAATTTCTGTTACCTTAGGAATATTAGCAGTTGTTAAACTTGTGCAGTTATAAAATGTACTCTTTCCAATTTTTTCTACATTAGGAATATTAGCAGCTGTTAAACTTGTGCAGTCTTGAAATGCATTTATTCCAATTTCTGTTACATTATCCATTTTGGCAACTGTTAAACTTTTGCAGCCAGAAAATGCTTCTTTTCCAATTTCTTTTACATTAGGCATTTTGGCAACTGTTAAACTTGTGCAGTCTTGAAATGCACTTTCTCCAATTTTTTCTACACTAAGCATTTTTACAGTTTTTAATTTTTTAAACCCCTTAAATGCTTCCGCAGGGAGATGTGTAATATCTTTACCTAATGTAATACTGGTAACACTGTTTGATATTCCTTTTAAACCTTGTTCACTATTTATAGTCACATCCTTTTTAGATATCGGATGTGACACAGCATCACCTTGAGTGCTTTGCTTTTTTGCCACTAGACATTTTTCAAACGCTACATCTTTGTACTCTTCAAACACTTCCTTACTTATATCAATTTTTTTTAAATTTTTGCAACCTTGAAAGCTGTTACTTCCAATTTGTTCTAATTTAGGCATAGTAACAGCTTCTAAACTGTCACATCCCATAAACGCGCGCTTTCCAATTCTGACTAATTTAAGCATATCTACAGCTTTTAAATTTTCGCAGTTAGCAAATGCTTCATTTCCAATTCTCACCACGCTAGAGAATCCCGGAGTTTTCAAACTTTCACATCTAGCAAATGCTTCTTTTCCAATTCTTACTGCTTTATTTATCCAAGCTCTTTGTAAACTTGAGCAGGACTCGAATGTCTTACAAAAAATCTCCGTTACTTTGGGCATATAGACCTCTGTTAAACTTTTGCAGCCATAAAATGCCTCTTTTCCAATTTTTGTTATCTTAGATAACTCGACAGATTTTAAACTTTCACAGTTATAAAATGCACTATTTCCAATCTCTGTTACACTAGGCATCTCTACAATTTTTAATTTCTCAAATTCCTTAAATGCTTCATCAGGAATACTTTTAACACCCTTATTTATAATAACTTTAGTAGCCTTATTTTTAATTTTTGTTTTTCTTTTCATTTTATTAAAATCTTCTTGTCTATCTATAGTTAAAACTCCAAGTATACATTTCATATATTTTCACTCCTAAAAATAATTTTTGCATCACCCATAATACAATATTATTATATAATAAAGATAAATACATTCAATTATTTTTAATGCATTTGTTTAAAATAAATACATAATTTTGTAACCATTTCGAGAGTTTCATTTTATGGCTTATATTTATATACCAAAAATTCAAAACAGTATTTTTGCCTCTTGAAAATCTTTCTTATTTATAACCTTATACAATTAACCAAACTCATTTTATTTAAGCTTATTTTTTCTTTACCACATTCACATCCTTGGAATCTTTAAATAAAGAATCCTTATCTTTAATAATACGATCGGAATTCCCATCTACATATACAGTTTTTAAATTTTGGCAATTTTCAAAAGCACCGTCACAAACTTTTGCATCCCCGGACATATTGACCTGTTTTAAATTGTGGCAATAACGAAACGCATTTTCTCCAATTTCTTGTACTTTATCCATTTTGGCAGTTGTTAAACTTGAGCATTTAAAAAATGCTTTTTCTCCAATGGTTGCTACCTTAGGCATATTTGCTGTTTTTAAACTTGTGCATTCACAAAATGCTTGTCCTCCAATTTTTTGTACGTTATCCATTTTGGCAGTTGTTAAACTTGAGCAGCCAAAAAATGCACTATTTCCAATTGTTTCTACTTCATTCATTTTGGCAGTTTTTAACTTTGTGCAGCGAGAAAATGCACCTATTCCAATTGTTTCTACTCCATCCATTTTGGCAGTTGTTAAACTTAAACTACTTTCGTTGAAACCAGAAAATGCACCAGTTTCAATTGTTTTTACCTTAGGCATATTTGCAGTTTTTAAACTTGTGCATTCAAAAAATGCTTGTTTCCCAATGGTTGTTACACTAGGCATATTTGCAGTTTTTAAACTTCTGCAGGCAGCAAATGCTAGTTCGTTAATTGTTTCTACCTTATCCGCATCTACAGTTTTTAAACTTGTGCAGTTATCAAATGCTTGTTTTCCAATGGTTTTTACCTTAGGCATATTTACAGTTTTTAAACTTTTGCAGTCACAAAATGCTTGTTCCCCAATGGTTGTTACCTTAGGCATACTGACTACTTGTAAGGAGGCGATGCCAAAAAGCATCCTATATGGAATACTTTCACTATTTGAAATATAAACTTTTTTTAAATTTTTAAAATCTTTAAAAAAATCATTTCCGTAACCGTCTAAGTTGTTATCCTTTATTTCAATTTTTACAATTAACTCAGCATTAACGCCAGTGTCTTCATCACCATAGAAAATAACTCCTCCACTGGCTACTGTAACATTATTATCATCCCCATTCTCTAAAGTTAAACTATACTTACCTGTAAGTTTTTTATTTAATTTCATTAAAAATCACTCCTTATTATTTTTATTATTAATTATTATATAGTAATTTTGTGCTTGATCAAGTGTTTTTATTATTTTTATATAAAAATACGAAAATAAAATTTTTATTGCAATCTCAAAAACTTTATTAATTCATTTTTTAGAAAAATTATTTAATTTAAAATTGAAATTTTTTATTTCACTATGGTTCTTGAGATTAAGCCCACAAATTTATAGATTATCTCACAATTCCAAATAAATCTTTTTTCCAGAAAATTAAATTAAAAATATCCACTATTTATCCCGAAAGTTACACAAGCACTTCCAAATAATAACTAACAACTTGCTACACCTCGATATCTATCTGATTTAAAATAAAATCCACAATGTAAATTCTAAAAATATTAATTAGTATTTTTGATTAATTAATTTAAATAAAAAGAGTAGACGAAGTAATTAGCTTTGTCTACCTGTTAACATCGGCGAGAATACTATATTTCATTTAATTTTTTTGCATGCAGTACAACTCTGTAGCTGTCATTATCTGCACAAGTTGAAAGCGTCAAAATGCTGTCTGCTTTAGAAACATCTGTTTCGAAGTTTTTTATACTTCTCTTTTTAATCGTTTCAAGGAATTTTTCAAATTCATTATTGCTACTAAAATTCGTTTTTATGTAGTAACTTTCTTTTTCTGTTTGATAAACTGAAAATACCTTGTAGCCGCAACTTTCATCTTCTGCAAAGAATATTATTTCAGAATTTTCAGCGTTATTGTACCAATCAGGATTTAAAATATTTTTTAAGCTTCCGAACATTGATTTATCTTTTCTGTTGTGACCGTAAATTACAATGTTTCTATCAGTACCGTCAAATTTGTTTTTGTAATCCGCAAAAATCCACCCGGCTGAATTTTCGGTTTTATCGAAACTGTGATTTAAATAAAATTCATTGTTTTCAGCTTTCACAATAGGATACTCTATATTTGTTCCATTTACTTTAATCCATGCGACAGTATCGTTATTTTGATTTTTTAATAAATTAAAATCTACAATGTACTTATTTTCAGCGTCATTTTTAGTCACTGCTATTTTATTTATATTTTCTGCCATACCGCTGTTTTTAATGTTTTCTTTGTGCCAGTGGTAAATTTTAGCGCCAGAATAAATTAAAATTATAAATAATATTAAGTACACTGTAGCTTTAAAAATTCTTACCATAGTTTCTTTTTTCATCAAAACCCTTTCCTTTCAAATACAAAGACTAGCGGTTAAAAGCTAGTCTTCATAGTTAAAAATTATTTTTTCTTATTAAAGAAAGGTAATGTAGTCACACCGAATGAAGCAATTGTGAAAAGCGCTATAGCACAAGCGATTCCGTCTCCAGTTACAGGATTTTCTGAAAAATTTTCTGGGCTTTCTTTGCCACCGTTTCCAGACTCTGACTCATTTCCTGATTCTGATCCATTTCCAGATTCTGACTCATTTCCAGATTCTGATCCATTTCCAGATTCTGATCCGTTTCCTTCAATATTTGTTGCTATAACTCCGTATTGGCTTAAATGCGTAGTTTCAAAGATGATATATCCATCTTTTACAGTTGCGGGTAAAGTTTCTTTTATTTCTCCGTCTTTGATGTAAACGATTTGGTAGTTATTGTAACCGTTTAACTCCTCAGGAATTTCAAACTTAATTTTCATTTCAGTACCATTTAATGGAACTATTTCTTGATCTTTAAGTAGAATAATATCTACTAGGAACTTTACGTTTTTATCTACTAATTCTTGTGGAATTTCTAATTTTTTAATGTAGAGTGTATAATTCTCGTCTGGGGACTTTTGAACTTGAACGCTACCTTTAATATCGCTGATGCTGGGAATTTCTGTGTCTTCTATTGGTGCGTCTTCCCAAGTTGCGTAGAGAGTAAGTTCTGTGTAAAACATTTCGTCGTCCTTCAAAAAGCCTCTGTTGAAATCACCTTCGTCTTCGCGCCAATTTCGCAAGGAAATTAAATCACAAGGTTCTCCTGAGCCATCTTTTTTAGAATTCCACCCTTTAAATTTGTAGCCTGGTCTTTTTTCTGGAATATAGTGAAAGATAGGCATTGAATTATCTCCGTTTCCTCCGCAGTCATAGTCGTACTTTTTGGAGCTTTGTCCATCAATCGTGCCCCCATTAGCGTCTAGTATAAGTACGTATGACTTAGGTCTATCGTCTTTTGCTAAATTTGGATTATCAAGGTTGCCATTTTCATCTACACCGTAAAAATTATTGCTTTTATATAGTGCAAAAACAGTTATATTATTTCCTTTATTAAAATAGCTTCTATCAATTGAAGATACAACTTCACCATTATGATATAACAAATAATATCCCCAGCTGCAGAATGTGTATCCTTCCCTTGTTGGTGTGTATTTGGATAAATCAATTGTTTGGAAGTTATCTGGGTCAAATTCAAATCTAAGTTTGTCTTGTCCTCCTATGTTTCCTGCGGAACAGTCTAAAATCATGCTGTATGAGTTTTCGATTTCCTTGCCGGTAAATAAAGCATATACAGTTTTCCCGTTTTTATACTTTATATCTCCAAGTTGTTCTTCTGCCCCACTAAAATCCTCTTTTTTTAACAACGTGTCGCCCGGAACCGGTGTGGTATCGTCGTAGGATAGAGCCCAGCCTGAAAATTTATTTTTTCCATTGAAAGGCTTTATTCCGTTTGTTAAATCGGAAAGCTTTACGGTGTCGTCGTCTTCATCGAAATTAAATTTTACAACTTTACCATCTAACGAGCAGTCGATTGTTGCACCATAGTCTGTACCTTTAAGTTTCATTACCAAAGCATATTCGCCGTTATCTGTAAAAGTAACCGCTTGAGCCTTATTATTGTTTGCAAAAATTAAAGGTAAAGCAAGTCCTAATAAAGTAAACGCTAAAAAAAGAAATCTATTTTTCATCAGTAGTCCTCCTTATTTTTATTTCTTTGTTTTTTTCTTACCTAATATCAAAAATACTGATAATGCTGAAATGGCCAAAGCAAAAGTTATAATGTATATAATAATATTATCACCGGTTTTAGGCAGGTTATCATTGTTTTCTATGGTGCTGCCGCCTTCCTCCAATTCAGCTATGGTTTTACTTGCTATAGCATAATTTGAAAAACTTGATGTTTTGAATGTGAGTGTGTTTGTTGAAGAATCGTAAGTTGCTGGAATTATTTCGAAAGTTCCGTCAGGCTTTTCATGCACTATGACAACTTCGTTTCCTTTTACTCCTTCTTCAAGCTTAAGAGTGATTGTTACTTGACTATTTAGGTTAGTTAATTGTTTTGACCAAACTTTATCAGCCGTCCCTTTATATAAAATGCTGTCTAGTCGAATCCCTAAGTACGAGGAAATGTCATATTCCTTAGCTTTTTCTTTAAAGTCAGAAATTTGTTCTTCGGTTAAATCCACATCATTTAAAGAAAGAATTACCGATCCGGAATCTATTTCTGAGCCATCGATCTCTATTTTACCTTCTTTTACTTTGCTAGACTCAATTTTTACTTGGTCATCCACCTTTTCAAAGATACCGCTTAAATGAACGTTTGTATCAGGCATGATATATTCAAAAGTTGACTCTATTTCTCTCGGAAGTAAGATTTCATCATTTATTCTAATTGAAGTTAATTGATAGCCGTAATTAGGTTTTAACTTCAAAATTACCCTTGAACCCGGTAAAATTTCTGCATGACCTTCATTTTTTTCTATATCTTGATTTACTTTTTCTAACCCCATAGAATTTCCATTTGGGTCTTTAATATCAAGTATTTCTATGGTGCCATTTTTCAATAGTTCATAGTCTTTCATACTAGGATTATCTTTTTTATTTGAAGCCCAATAAATTGTCCTTTTTGCACCTGAAGTGTTTTTAGCTTTTTTTACTCTTATAATATATTCACTTGCAGGTTCAATAGTAAAATCTACACGATCTTCTGTATTTTCGGGTAAATTAATTTCTTTTTCATTTACCGTTACGCTTCCGATGTTACCTTCTCCGTATGAAAGCTGAATTGTAATTAAGTTATTAGTTTTACCGCTTGCATACCCTTTTCCGGTTCCAATTATATTATTGGGCTCTGTTCCGATTCTGTTTGAATTAAAGTAAATTTCCATACCATCGCCGTCATAAGTTGCTTTAATAGAAATTTTATCAGGGTAACTGGGCGTAGGTTGCGGTTTAGACTCTTGTTCAAGTCTGATATTTAGATTCCCGATAAACTTATTTGTGTCCAATTTAATGTACTTATTTAAGGTTATATCATATGATTCATTGTTGATATAGAGTCTGTTGAAAGGAATTTTGCCAATAGCTTCTGGAGTTTCATCAGGGTTTTTGACTAAAATTTTAGGCGTTATTTTAAGATAATAATCTTTTTCATTCAGGTCAATTTCCATGTTATTTCCTGTAATGGAACAATTGCTATAAACACTATCTTCATCAAAATTTTTTTCAAATAAACTAACTTCTGATGCCGTGTAAGCTTCGCTATCACCTCCATAAATAGCTTTTCCATCCTGTACCGTTGCTTCCATGAAATTAAGAGTTACCTGGTTTTTCTCTATTGCAAATACATTAGTTTTAAAAATCGGTAACATTAAATTCAGTAGCAAGCACACAGTACCTATAATAGGTAAGACGTTTTTCTTTTGCATTGTACTGTACTCACCCCTTCTATAATTTTATATGATTGGATTTTATCACAAAAGAGGCTATTTATTTTCGATTTTTTATTTTTTGTATGGATGCTATATTTTACAGATTTTTCTGTTAATAGTTATGTATATATTTTCTTTACAAGAACCAAAAGGTTACGTTTTAAATACAATTCACATAATACCAAAACAGATTAATAACCTTCTCTCTTAAAAATTAGAATCTAAATTTGACCCTTACGAATTCGATAGTAATTATTTTAGCGGAATTAAAAAGGTTGCTTGCTGATATTTAGTATTTCAACAAACAACTTAAAATTAAAAAACAGTCTCCTACATATAAAAGACTTCCATAGCCCCTATGAAACTTCTCGCTGGTACGACTTTTCTTATGGGTCATAGGGAAATTCAGTATCCCAGCCATTTGTAGTCGATGATAATGGTTACATTTTTAATCTATTATTTCAAAATCAAACGGTTTCCGTCCGTAATTGTTATGTTCTTTTTTATTATCTTCAAGAACTCTATGCATAATTTCTATGTCATGTTTTAATTTTTCGGGTAGAGTTGATTCACCTAGTATCTCAACTTTATCAGAATCGCATTCGCTCTATAGCAAGTCCCAGAAAGCATCCCAATTCCTTCCATACCATTCCGGAAAATCAAATGCTAATCTTATTCTTTCATGGTAATCCCACTAGGTTGTACACCCTGTTAAATCTAATCTTATTATTTTAGGTATTTCATTTAGTCTTTTTAATTCTTTTTCCATAATTATTTTCTAATTTAAATTATTTCATAAAATGTCTCATAATGATCGTATGTTACAAATATTAAATTAGCATAAATATGCTAGTCTATTACTTCGTATTCAAATTTTTCTCCAAATTTGGCTTGATGTTCTATATTTTTCTCTAACAGCTTATGAGTCATTTGTATATAGTTACTAAGTTCTTTTTTTAAGGTGTGTTCTCCGGTTATTTCTACTTTACCTACATCATAACATGTTCTGAGTAAGTCCCAAAATGCACTCCAATTTTTACCATACCATTCCGGAAAATCAAATGCTAATCTTATTCTTTCATGGTAATCCCACCAGGTTTTGCATCCGGTTAAATCTAACTTTATTACTTTTTTATTTTCATTTTCCATAGTAAATTCTCCTCTTAAATTATTTCATAAAATGTCCCATAATGATCGTATGTTACAAATATCAGCCCATCGTTTGACCAAACTAAACGATGACTATTTCTTTTACCTTCATAATAATTTATATCAGCTTCATACCATATTCTACCTAATTTATCTGGAAGGTGTTTATTTTTATTTTGATAGATACCCATAGTAGCCATTTTACTGGGTGCAAACCTTTTAGGTGGCTTACCGTGTTTCCATCCTAAAGCTTCCAAATCATCTTCAGA
>CAKUYF010000018.1 GCA_934702115.1 uncultured Eubacteriales bacterium
CTATTATCACTTCCCAGAGAAATATAGTTTTCCTTCGTTTCTCTTTCAAATTCTTTTGCAAAGATCTCATCTTTTTTAGCTTTAAATCTTATTTGAGATATTGCAAATTCAATCGTACCTTCTGTTTTAACGTGCATACCAGAACAAGAATTAAGATATTTATCACATGCTTTTACTATATCTCTCATAAATTGGGCACATTCCATCCCTCCAAAATGACTCTTATCGTCCCCTTTTGCTCTGCAGTTCATAATTAAAACTATATCTTTCATACTTTGTAAAAACTTCTTATTAGCTTGTTCAATTTCTAAAATAAATTCTGTAAGGCATCTTTCAGGACAAACTTTTTGAAAATCCTTAAGTTCATTCAACATTTTACTTACCATATGTTTGTGCCACAAATAGTTACCTTTTTTTAAAAAACTGACTTCAATAAAATTTTCCATAATTTTTTACCCCTTAATACACATAGTTAAAATTAATTTCTCCTTTCTGTTTTTCGCCATTTAAATAAATTAATATAGTTGGTTTTTAATATTTCCTAAATTTCATACGCTTTTTGCAAATTCCATAAGTTATCATATTTTTCATTTTTTAAATTCTATTAATATTAACTTCCTTTAAGCTCTTTCCATTTTTCAATTCCATAGTTTGCCAGTTGTTCATAATCATCCAGAGTCCAAAAGCTTTTATTAAATAGATTCGTTACGATATACTTACCCATTGTTTCGTTACACCATGAATTAGGTGCACCTAAAAATACCCCGGGAATAGTCTTATTTTCGCTTACATAATCTATCATGGATCTTTCTAAAGGATTATCCACAACACTTCCATCTTTTATATCGTAAGGGACATACCCAAACTCAGGAATAATATACTTTTCAGCCAGTTCGGAAGTTTTTAGCCATACTAAAAAATCTTGAGCAGCTTTTTTCTCTTTGTCCGAGGACTTAGCATTTATACAGTAATAACGAGGTGAAAAAACCGTTAAAGACTTATTCACATTCTTGCCTATTTGATTTCCCGATAAAGCAACATCTAATTCAGTTATCGGCACCTTTACAGGAACAAATACACATCTCTTAGAAACTAGAGAGTCAAAAATACTTATATTTTCATAGTCTTTAGTACTTGCCAGTAAAAATAACGATTTACCATTTACAAAATTCTTAATAGCTTTAGTACTGCTATTTTTACTGCTACTTATAAATTCATCCCCCCTTTCTAAAAGTTTATTATCCCCGGCAACATTTCCGGAAATCACATCCAGTGCTTCTGCATACCTCATCAAACTACTGCTTAACTGTTCAACTGAAGCATCATTGGAAATATACGCATAGGCGGGAGATTTGAATATAGAGGCTAAAATTGAATTCATCAAATAAGATCCGGGGATTTTTTCATTACCTCCAGAAAATGAAAATATACCAGTTAAATTCCCACTTAACTCCCCTTTATTTTCAGCAAAAGAATAACTTTTTTCATTTAAAGTGAATTCAGAGTTTATCCCTCCGTTTATATATGAATTTAAAGCCTCAATGAATAGACTGAATTCATCGTAAGAACAAAATTGAAGGTCGTGAAGTGCACTTCTATGCTTGTCTCCTCCAAAAAGAGAAGCTATCATTTTAGGGTCTACAAGGTAACCGTAACCTTCAATCGTAGCAGGTACTCCAAAACTATCTGAAGTATTGGAGCTTAATCTCAAACCTTCAGGAATTTTATTTACAACCTCTTTAAATGACTCTTCGGTAGCATTACTGAAATCCCATATATTTTCTGATAATTGCCACTTTTTCATTTCTTCCATATTATTAACTGTAAAAATATCCGGAGGATATTCTGAATTTATATACGATTCCAAATTTTCTACTGTACTTTCTTCTTCGGTAGGTGTAACGGTTCTTATAATCACTCCAGTACGTTTGGTATACTCATCGCACATTTCTCTAAAAGCTTTTCCCACGCCGGTATCTGAATTATAGATAAAAATGTCGTAATCTTTAGTAGCGGTTTTTGTGGTCGCTATATTTTCTTCAGATGAGTTTCCACAGCCTGAAAGAAAACAAATACTTACTGCCATTAATCCGGTTATAAATTTGTTAAAGTTATTCAAACTACCATCTCCAAATAAAAAACTTGTAAAGATAAGATTTTGTATAAAAATAAACCATATTTTTATTATGATATACGTTTTTTGTATATAAATCAATAGAAAAGCTAAAATTTATTTATCAATATTCTTTGTTCTAATAATTCTAAGTTGTCCATAGTTATTTATTAGGAGGTGAGGACAAGTATGAATAGTACAAACAATGTAGAAAAATACTCTAAAATCTTTGATAACCTAATTAGTGTATTGCCCGACAAGCTTTACAGCCATCTTTATAAATTACCCGAAAAAATTAAAGCTGATATTCAAGAAATAAGAATCAGAGTAAAATCTAAAACCGAATTGATTTATTCACAGGGAACATACTTCATTAACTTAATTACAACTAAACCTGATATTCAGAAAATATTTAATAGCATATGCCAGTTTTCTGTCTACGCGTTTCAAGAACAAATAAAAAATGGATTTATAACTTTTAAAGGCGGTCATAGAATAGGTCTTGGAGGATCAGCTGTAATAGAAAAAGATAATATCATTACACTTAAAGATATTACTTCCCTTAATATTCGTATAGCTAAAGAATTCAAAAACTGCTCATATGAAATATTTAATAATATAAAAGAAAATTCAAAGGGTACTTTAATAGTCGGTCCTCCATCAACGGGTAAAACTACTTTACTTCGAGATCTTGCAAGACTTTTTTCAACCGAAGCTTATCAAAAAATAACCATTGTTGACGAAAGGTCAGAAATAGCTGCAATGTATGACGGAGAGCCTCAAATGAACGTAGGTCTGTCGGATGTTCTTACAGGCTTTCCAAAAGATATGGGTATTTTAAGAGCTATAAGATGTTTATCTCCTGATATAGTAATCTGCGATGAAATAGGGACCATAAAAGACACCGAATCAATAATTGAAAGCTTAAATGCAGGAGTAAAAATTATAGCAACTATACATGCCAAAAACTTTAACGAACTAATATCTCGACCTCAAGCCGTTTTATTATTAAATTCAGGAGCTTTTGAAACGGTAGTATTTCTGTCAGGTTCTTCGAGTCCAGGTAAGGTATTTAAGATTTCTAAAGTGAGTGAACTTATAAAATGTTAAAAATTATAGGAATTGTTTTTTTAGTCGCCTCAGGAACCCTCATAGGTTACATAAAATCACTGCAACATTTAAACTATATATCTTTTTTAAGGCAATACATGAAATTAATCTTAAATTTTAAAACAGAAATAAATTATTCACAAAAAACAATCATTCAAATTATTAAAGAATATTCTTCAGAATTACCTCTAAAACCTTATTTAAACAAATGTATATTGCTTCTTGACGATCATCCTTTTGAACAGGCTTGGAAAATGGCATTTTCAAACTTGCAAAATAATTTGGGAGCTTCTTCAGAGGAAGAGAACATAATAAAAAATTTTGCTTCTGGCTTAGGATCTTCAGATATAGAAAATCAGATAAATTATTGTAAATATAATCTTGAAATTATAAAACCGTATCTTGAAAGGGAAATAGAAAATAAAAATAAAAAAGAGAAATTGCCTGTGATTTTGGGTTTATCTTCCAGCTTAATACTATCTATAATGCTTATATAAATTTTCTTTAAAACCCAAAAAAATTTCGAAAGGACGTTATAGAATATGAACATTGACCTCATATTTAAAATTGCTGCAGTTGGAATTATAGTAGCAGTGTTAAATCAAGTGCTAATAAGGTCAGGACGTGAAGAACAGGCTATGATGACTACTTTAGCCGGATTAATTGTAGTTTTAATGATGATAATTCATCAGATAGATATTCTGTTTAGAACTATAAAGTCAGTTTTTGACTTGTAAAATAAAAATGATGTTTAAAAGATGGTGAAAATCTATGAATCCTTTGAGTCTTATATCGGTAATTTGTATAGTAGCGTCTATGTCTGTTTTGCTTAGAAAAAACGTTCCTGAATACTCTTTGATAATTAATATAGCTACAGGACTACTGGTAATTACATACCTTATTTCTAATTTCTTACCTGTATTTAATCATATAAAAAATTTAATAAATGTTGCTAAAATATCAGAAAAATATTCAAGTATACTTTTTAAGTCTCTGGGTATTTGCTTTTTATCTCAGTTTGCTTCGGATTCATGTAAGGACGCAGGAGAAACATCTTTAGCTTCTAAAGTTGAAATGATCGGGAAAATAGCAATAGTTACCATAGCTCTTCCGCTATTTGAAGAAATTACTCAAACGGCACTTAAATTTATTGGAGTAAAATAAAAATGAAAATATTTAGATTTTTATTACCAATTCTTTTGCTGTTAACTTTTTGGCAAAATCAATCAGTAGCTGGTCCTTCCGAAACTTTAGAAGAAATTTACAACCAACAATTTAAAATAAGTGAATCCGATAAATTGAAAGAATATATCCCTGAAAATTCCGCCAATTCCTTAAAAAACATAGGCATCATTGACGGACAATGGAAGGAAATATCAAATTTAAACCCTGAGAAAATTTTTAAAGAAATTATAAGGATAACAAAAGAAAAAATTTCTTCACCACTTTTATCAATTTTACCTATAGTTTCCGTTATGATAATTTGTTCTGCCGTAAAAGGTATAAGACCATCCATAAATAAAGAGCATATGGAACAGGTCTTAAACTCTATAAGTGCTTTATGTGTATGCGTAAGCGTTGTTCATCCCGTAATAAAGTGTATAGCTTCTGCTTCGTTAGTCATGAAAACAGCATCTAATTTCATTATGTGTTACGTCCCAATAATGGCTACAATAATGTTAGCTTCCGGTCAAGCGGTTTCCGCTGCAACTTATCATACTTTGCTGATGTTTGCGGGTCAAGCTATATCATATCTATCACAAAACTTTGTTCTTCCGATAATGAATATTTTATTAGGGATCTCCTTGCTTTCGTGCTTATCTCCAACTCTAAATTTAAATAATGTATGTAACAATATTCATAAAACAATAAAGTCTTTACTGGAATTTACAGCTTCCCTCTTTACTGCTATTTTAACCATGCAAAATATAGTTTCTTATTCTGCTGACAGTATAGGTGTTAATGCATTGAAGCTGACTTTAAATGGATGCGTACCAATAGTGGGAGGAATGCTAAGCGAAGCTTTCAATACAGTGCAAGGATGTATAAAGCTTTTGAAAGCCGGTACAGGTGCGTTCGGAATAATTGCAGGGGGAATTATATTTTTTCCCATACTAATTGAATGTATTTTGTGGGTAATATTTCTTGAAATTTCCTCAGGAATAAGCGACGTACTTGAAATTCAAAAAATTTCTTCTTTACTAAAATCAGTATCTAAAGTCATTTCAACTATGCTGGCTATTTTAATTTTTTCTTTAGTTATTCTTATTGTATCTTCAGCAATAATGTTGGTGATAGGAGGTAAATAATTGGAAAATGTAAGAAAATTTTCTTCACTTGTGATTATTACATGCATGATATGCGTTATTTTAGATCTGCTGTTACCTTCAGGAAAAATCAAAAAAACTATACATACAGTCATTACTTTATTTACTCTTTGCTCTCTGATAAGTCCTTTGGCTACAAAATCTAAAAATTCAAATCTTAAATTTAAAAAATTTTTAGAAAATTCCTCTTCCCTTCCTCATTCTAAGCTTTTAGAAAATATTGATTCTCAAGTTACAAAACTTGCAACGAATAATCTTAAAAAAATCATCGAAACAAAACTTAAAGATTTAGGGGCTCCACCAGAAAAAATTGAAATTTTTATGGATACAAACAAGGACAACTGCATAATAATGATTAAAAGCAAAATATACTTAAATGAAAAGTATAAGCCTTTAAAGCCAAAAATTCAAAACGAAATAGGTACTAATCTTAATATCCCTATAGAAATAATCGAAGTTTAAAAAACAGAGCTTTAAATTACGGAGGATATTCCTTTATGAAGTTAGAAGATTTTAAAAAATTAAGTATTCAAAATATATTGAATAAGATTTTATCTAAAAATAACTTTCCAAAATTAGTTTTCATAATAGGATTAGTAGGATTGTTTTTAATTTGTCTACCAAATTTTTCACTAGGTAAAACTAAAAAAGCAGAAATTAAATCTGATACTCAATCTATCTCAGAACAAAGACGAAAAAAATTAGAAGAAAATCTAGAAAACATAATTTCAGAAATTCAAGGTGCAGGAAAATCAAAAGTACTTGTTACACTCGAAAATGGTGCCGAAACAGTTTACGCTACAGAAGAAAGAAAAAATAAAGAAGCATCTGAAGATAAATCAAGTGGCGAAATTACAAGAAAAAAGGAAAGTGATGACTGTGAAAAAAAATTTATAACCATAAAGGATTCGGAAGGTACCGAACATGCTCTTGCGGTTACTGAAATTGAGCCTAAAGTAAAAGGAGTGGTAATAATCTGTCCAGGAGGAGATGATATAGTTGTAAAAAAAAGGATAGTTGATGCCACAACTACCGCTCTCAATATAAATTCCACACGCGTTTGCGTTACAAAATCTGGGTAAATGTTTGATAGTGAAATTTAAAAAGATTTTTAATAAGCATATTTGAAAATTTGGAGGAATAAAAATGAAATTTCGTAAACGTCAACTTATTTTAGCATCATTAGTAGTAGCACTCGGAGCAGCAGTATACTTGAACTGGCAATTCTCAGACGGCAAAGGATTGGAAGTTACAAATATTTTACACTCTACAGATGAGCTAGGTGAAGCAAGATATGTAAATAATTCTCACTTTTCAGATAAATCCTCAGAAGAAAATTTATCAACTTCTCTTTCTGATTCAGCAAAAATCAAAAAATATTTTACTGAAGCCCAAATCGAAAGACAAAAATCTCATGATGAAACTCAGGAAAAACTGAAAAGCTTACTCGCAACTCCTAATCTTAACTCAGATATTAAAGATAAAATAATGAACGACATAGATAATTTTTCAAAAATAATTAAACAAGAGTCTAATATAGAAAATATAATTAAATCTAAAGGATTTAGTGATTGTTTAGCTTTTATTCAAGACGATGAATGCAATATAATAGTAAACCCAGGAAGTTTAAATGAAAACTCAGTTGTAATAATAAGAGACGTAGTAGCGAGCCAGTCAGGAATTTCGAGTAACAAAATAAAAATCATAGAAGCTAAATAATCAACTTATATGTTTAAACAAGATTAAAAAATCCCCGATAATCGGGGATTAAATTCATTTATTTTGAATAATTTAAAAATTATGAGTCATCTTATAAATTGTTTACTTTAAAAATGAACTATTCTTATCTAAAACACCGAAAATATTAAAAATATATTTATTAAAATCATCTTTACTCATTTCAATATTTTCAGGAACTCTATCAGTAGGATTGGGATTTTTTAATAAAACTTTATTAGCAGTTGAATCTATGCCGACTACTAACAAATTATGTCCTGCCATTGCACGTAATTTTAAAATCTTCACTTGTTCAACGGACAAAAAGCCCTCTGCAGTCCTTCCTACACCCACTATCAATGGGCATTTAAATCCATCAATAATTAATTTTGTAAGATCATAAGGAGTATACTTTAACCCTACATAATCTCTCAAATTAACTTCCTTGTCAGTGTTTGCTCTGGGAACAATTAAATTATTGGTAATAAAATCAGCATAAAATGAATAAAATGGTCTTTCAGACTTATATATATCATTTAAAATTAATTCTATGGCTTTAGAATTAATCAACGAATTACATATTTCATCAGCTGATATATCACAAGTAAATTTGCCTTTAAAAAGGATTTCATGAGGATCACCTTTATAAGCAATTTGAGAGGCTTTCAATACTTCAGTGATTTTATTAAATAATGGCTGATAAATACGAAAATCACTACGTCTAGCACTGTAACTCCCCTTTACTAACCCATTCATTCTGTTGCATAAATTTAACAATCCATTATTAACCGTACCGGTTCTTCCTCGTTTTGTAGTCCAATATTCCAGCAACTTAAGTGAAGTGCTTAACCAGCACCAGTTATTTCTAAAATTAGTACCGTTCAATTCGGTAAAATCCAACATTCTTTTCCCAGTATCGATATACTCCCATTCCGCAAATGCCATAGGACCTGAAAAAGCCATTGTACTTGCTGCTAAAAAACAACTTAAAATTTTTTTAATTTTCATTCTAACACCCTTATAATATTTTTTAAATTTGTGTCTATCTTAAAATCTATGAATCATCTTATAAATTATTTAATTAAAGGTAAAATAGGTTTATTTAAAACACCATAAACAGAAATAACATATCTATCAAAATCATCCTTGCTCATTTCGATATTTCTTCGAGATTCGTCAGAGGGAGTTGGATTTGTCAACCTGACCTTTTTATTTTCTTTGTCTACTCCTGTAACTAAAAAGCCATGTGACGGTACCGGACAATTTTTGATAAGTTGTTTCACTTCATTCATTGATAAAAATGAATCTTTATCTTTTAGTCCTATTATTACTATTACTGGACATTTATTTTCAGTTACAATTTTTTCCATAAAATCATAAGAAGACAAATTAAAACTATGAACACTTTCCCAATCAATAAATTCCTTACCATTTTCTTGTGAACAGAGTATCGCATCACGAATAAAATCACAATTAAAAAAATAAAATGGTTTTTCAGATGAGTATATATCATTCAGAAAAACTTCAATGGCTTTCGCATTAACCGCTGAATTACATACTGTATCCGAGTTTATATCCACAGGATCCTTGGATCTAAAACCTTCCATATTTTTCTGTGTATTATCCAATACTTTATTGATTCTATCAAATAATGGCTGATAAATACGAAAATCACTACGTCTAGAACTATCACTCCTCTTTACCAACCCATTCATTCTGTTGCATGTATTTAACAATCCCTGATTAACCTTAACAGTTCTTCCTAGTTTTGTAGTCCAATATTCCAGCAACTTAAGTGAAGTGCTTAACCAACACCATTGATATCTACAATTTTTCAATTTAGTAAAATCTAACATATTTTTCGATACAGTATCGATATATTCCCACTTAGCAAATGCCATAGAACCTGAAAAAGCTATTGTGCCCGCTGCTAAAATGCAGCTTAAAAATTTTTTTGTTTTCATCGTATCACCCTTAAAATTTTTATTTTATGTTATAATATTTCGAAATCAAAATCAAGTTTTTTTATAGATTGAATTAAAATTGGTTAAAGGCTTCCAACAATTTTAAGTAAAGTCTTGATATTTGAGTAATTATTTTATAATATATTTAGAAATAAAACTAAAAGGATAATTTATATGAAAGAAGTAGAAATCAGATATTCAAAAGTAAAAGAAAAATTTCCTCGTGAGCTCATTTTACTTCAAGGGAAAGGTTGTATTTGGAAAAAATGCAAATTTTGTGATTATTTTCATGATGTAAGTCTTGACCCTTTTCAAATTAATTTGCCCGTAATAGAAAAAATTACGGGTGAATTCGGAGTACTGGACGTAATAAACTCAGGATCCGCAATGGAATTAGATGATAAAACTTTATCTATGATAATAAAAAAAATTAAAGAAAAAAATATAAAAGAAATATGGTTAGAAGTTCATTGGATTTATCATAAAAATCTAAAAAAATTTGCAGATAAATTCAAAGGGATAAAAGTTAAATTTAGAACCGGCGTGGAAACTTTTAATCCCGAACTTAGGAATGATTGGAATAAAGGAATACCTGCAAATATTACAGCTAAAGAAATATCTCATTATTTTCAAGCAGTCTGTTTACTTGTAGGAGTTGAAGGTCAAACCATAAATACCATTATTTCAGACATAAAAATAGCTTGTAGTTATTTTGAGCATGTAGTAGTAAGTATATTTGTTAAAAATTCTACTTCAATTTTACCTGATTCAAAGCTTATTAATGAATTTATGGAAAAAGTATATCCACAGATAGTTAATAATCCTAAAATTGAAGTACTTGTTAATAACACTGATTTAGGAGTAGGATAGAAATTTATTATGAATGAACTAAATTTTATTGTAAAGCCAAATGAAAACAAAACACGCATTGATAAATTTCTATCTGCTAAGCTTGAAGAAGCTTCACGATCTTATATCCAAAAATTAATAGAAAATAAAAACGTAAAAGGAAATAAAAGTTTTGTAAATAAAAGTTTTTCAGTTACTGAAGGTCAAACTGTAACTGTCAACTTACCAGATAATCAAATCTTAGAAATTAACCCAGAAAATATAGATTTAAATATTGTATATGAAGATAAAGACTTAATAGTTATAAACAAACCTCAAGGGATGGTAGTTCATCCTGCACCCGGTAACTATACCGGTACTTTAGTAAATGCTTTACTTTACTATTGTAAAGATTCACTTTCAGGTATAAATGGTATTTATCGCCCTGGAATTGTACACCGTATTGATAAAAATACCAGCGGACTATTAGTAGTCGCAAAAAATGATAGGGCTCATCAAGGGTTAGCTGCACAAATAAAAGATCATAGCTTTACTCGGGAATACGAAACAGTTGTTCACGGGAACTTATCTCCACTTTTCGGGTCAATTACAACTCAAATAGGTAGACATAAAATTGACAGAAAAAAAATGGCAGTACTTAAAATAGGAGGACGTACTGCCGTAACGCATTATAATACTATAAAATCTTACACTAATTATTCTCATGTAAAACTTAAGCTTGAAACCGGGAGAACTCATCAAATTAGGGTTCACATGGCCTATTTAGGCCACCCTATCATCGGAGATGATGTTTATGGAAAAAATAAAGATAAAAAATTTTCATTTTTAAAAGGGCAATGCCTTCACGCACGTACCTTAGGTTTTGTTCATCCTGTATCAGGGAAATATATTTTACTGACAAGTAATCTTCCGGAATACTTTTCAAATGTAATTAAAATTCTTGAAAGTAACTTTCAAGAGTGAAAGTAATTATAAATTTCCTCAGCACACTTTAAAGTAATCCCGTCAACTCTAGATATCTCTTCAATAGACGCCTGAGAAATTTTTTGGATTGATCCGAAAGCCTTTAAAAGATTTTTTGAACGCACTTTACCTACATACTTTATTTGAGTAAGATCGGACTCCTTTATTTTTTTGCTTCGTAAACTTTTATGATAATTTAAAGCAAATTTATGAACTTCATCCTGAATAGAAGTAATAAATGCAAATACGCGTCTATTACTTTTTATTTCTATTTCATTTCCTTCATTGGTTATAGCTTTTGTACGATGCTTGCGATCCTTTACCATTCCAAAAACCGGAATATCTAATCCCATACCTTTAAGCACATTTTTAGCAGCAGCGGTGTGAGTTTTTCCACCATCAATAAGAATTAAGTCCGGTAAATTTTCAAACGCCTGATTACCATTATTTTTATTGTCAATGAAGTATTTCAATCTCCTTTTTAAAATTTCACTAATTGCAGAATAATCATCTTGACCGCTAAAAGTAGAAATTTTGAATTTTCTATACATTGCTTTAAAAGGCTTTCCGTCTTTGAATACTATCATCCCGCCAACATTATCGCTTCCATAAAGATTAGAAACATCATAAGCTTCGATATATCTTGGAATACGGTCAAGTGATAGAAGATTTTTTAAATCTTGAAGACAGATATCAATATTATTTTTAGGCTTGGATTCTCTCAATAGATTTTCGTATGCATTTTCTTTGCACATATCAATAAGCTTAATCTCTTCTTTTTTACTTCCTAAAATTAATCTTACCTCTTCTCCTTTCTTATCCGAAAGGAATTTTTCTATAAGCTCATGATTTTCAATTTCTCCGTCCAACAATATTGTATTGGGAATATCGTTACTCAAATAGTATTGCTTTAAAAATTCTGTTCTTGATAAAATGATACTATCCTGAATTTCAAATATGAAATTTTTAGATCCGTACAAATCACCATTTCTGAATTTAAATACTTCACATGAAACATTTTCATTGTCTTGAGCTAACGAAATGACGTCTTGATTTTTTTCTTGAAGTGATACTACTTTTTGTTTACTCCTCATAATTTCCAAGGCTTTAATTTTATCTCTGATTTTTGCAGCCAATTCAAAATTAAGATTATTTGAAGCTATAATCATTTCTTTCTTTAAGTGATCAACTGTTTTATGAGCACCTTTTTGGAGAAAAAATATAGCTTTTTTGATTAAATCGCGGTATTCCTCATAAGCTACAGCACGTATACACGGTGCACAAC
>CAKUYF010000019.1 GCA_934702115.1 uncultured Eubacteriales bacterium
ATCTCTCATAGCTTTTTTAAAGTCATAGCCTGAATGCAAAAAGCTGTTTGTAGAATCAAGTTTATAATATTTTGAAAAATCCTTGTGAATAATAGCAGGTTTTAAAAATCCATATACAAGTTGAATACTTCCTGTGGCACGTACCTCTTTAAAAACCGAGTCGTTAGAATTTTCTGGATCTAAGCTTATAATTACATAATCAGAATTTTGAATTTCGTTATACATCTCTTTGTAAGAAAGATAATGCTTAAAAATAAAGTTTTCTTTTAATTCCTCGGGTATGCTATTCGGTCCGAATAAATTAGAACGTCCTGTTACTACTATATCGAAATCTAATTTTTCTCTTTTTAATTCTAAAGCTGTTTCAACCAAATGATTATAATCTCTACCTTGAGTAGAAGTTATAAATAATCTGGTTTTATTATTTTTCGGTTTTTCAGGTATGTTCCCAAAGAAATGAGGGTTTACGTACACTCCACGTCCTATATCTGCCAAAGTAAGAACTTGTCCGCTTTCTATTTTATTTGAAGCACCCATACTTTCAACAAGATTTATATCGTGAGCTATTAGAATTGAATTAGGATTGGAAAACAGACCTAATTTTTCAAGCAATTCTTTTTTATTAGGGTCTGTAGAATGAAGCAACACAGAGCTATAATCGCTAAATTTTTTTGAAATTTTATTAGAAGTTAAATTGATTTGTTCTAAATCATCGAACGTGAAAATTCTAAGCTTGTCCTTAGGTTCAAAAAGATCAAGCGAATCTTCATTTCCCTTAATCATAAGTACATCCAAATTGTATCCTAAGTCTGAAAAATATTTTGCATATCCCGGTATACACTCATGATGATATGGATTGGGTTCAAAAATCAAAACTGAATTAGGTTTGGTTTCGCTGGTTAAAAATTTTTTTAGAGATTTATACGAAGTATAATTTTTATAAGCAGTATTCACATTTTCTTTGCAGTAAGATACCGCTTTGGTTATATAACCTCTTGAAAGATATCCTGCAACGCAGGTTACTAAAATAGAAACTGCAATTATTCCGAGTTTTTGCTTATTTTGCTTAGTCATTTAATTCATCCTTTATTTTTTATCTTAAATTCATTACTAAATTTTTAAAATCTTTACCTCTTTCTTCAAAATTTTCATAAAGTCCGAAGCTTGCACATGCGGGAGAAAGAACTACAATATCTCCGGGTTGAGAGTGGTTTTTAGCTTGAATTACTGCCTCATTCATATTATCAGCAAAAACTATTTTTGTAAGCTTAGAGTCATATTCTTTTAAGTTTAATATTTCTTTATAAATTTTGGATGCAGAATCTCCCATTAAAACTAAGGTAGAAACTTTTTTTATTATTTCTTTTGCTAAACTGTCAAAGGGGACTTTTTTATCGTATCCTCCTGCGATTAAAATTACTTTTTTATTGAATAGAGAAAGAGTACCGTTAATTGTACGGGTAGGAGTAGACGCTATAGAATCGTTATAATAAGAAACACCGTTGAGTTCTCTTACAAATTCTATTCTATGTTCAACTCCTGAAAATTTATTTGCTACGGTTTTAATGTTTTCCGAGTCAACCAGATCAAATATGCAGGCTATGGCGGCTAAATAGTTTTCTATATTATGATTACCGGGAAGCTTTATGTTGCTTTTATTTATTATAAATTTATCTTTTCCATTAAAAGAGTAAATGATATCGCCTTTTTCGTTTATCCAAACACCCGAGTCAAGTTGGCTGATACGGCTAAAGAATATACATTTACCTCTAACATTTCCACTCATTTTTTTAGTTTCAGGATTATCAAAATTTAATACTGCACATGAAAAAGGAAGTTGATGATAAATTATTTGTTTTTTTGATTCGATATATTCATCTATACTTGAATGAAAATCTAAATGATTAGGCGATATGTTAGTTATCACTGCTCTTTCCGGACTTTTCCTCATTGACATAAGCTGAAAACTGGAAAGCTCCACTACTGCTATATCATTACTTTTTATTTCGTTTATTTTAGGGAGCAAAGGATTACCTATATTTCCTCCTAAATGAACTTTTTTACCTGTCTGGTCTAAAATTTTGGCAATTATAGTAGTAGTGGTAGTTTTTCCATCGCTTCCTGTTATTCCTATAATAGGGCAGGGGCAAAGCTCGAAAAATATTTCCATTTCAGAAGTAACGATAGTACCTCGTTGTCTCATTTTATTTATGTTTTCCGATAAAAAGCTTATACCGGGAGTTCTTATTATAATATCATAAGTTTCATTCCAAACTGTTTCATCGCCAGCACGTAAAACTATATTACTATTCGATTTTAAATTACTTATAAGGGAGGGAGGTAATTTTGACTCTGATCTTCTATCATAAGCGGTAACAATTATTCCTTCTTTTGTAAGCATATTTAAAAAAGGCAAATTACTTTTTCCCAGTCCACAAACCATAATATTTTTGTTTCTTATTTTCTCTATGAATTTTTCAGTTAAATTCGTAGTTAATTCCTCCTATAAAATTAAATTACTGGTGTTAGAAGCGTTGAGAAATTTAACAGTCATCCCATCATTATTCTCATTGCTTTAGCCAAAAGCTGTTTTGTAATATTTTTTCAAGAGATTTAAATTTTAATTTCATGAAATAACTTCTAAGATTTAATACGCTTCCGATAAAATTTTACATGTTAATAAAAAATATGTCCACCATACAAATTTAAATTTGGCGGACAACTATTTTTAAAATTTAATTTTCAGTATTCTATAAATTTAGTTTGAATATAACCTAAGTCATCATTTTGACCAACTATGTACCAATCTTCCCATTGACCTAATACGTTGACTTTACTGTTAGCTTCAACACTTCCGACGACTTCTGAGTTTAAATTAGGTCGTTTTCTTAAACTTTCGTCTTTTAGAGCTATTCCTTCTACCGAGTTAGAACAAATAACAAAGGGCAGAGCGAAATATTCATCTAGCGACATAATTATTTTTTGTGAAATTTCTTCTATGTTATCTCTTATCCATTCAATATCTATATCGGACAAAGGATTCCCCAAATTTATTTTAACTGAAGGAATAGAGTTTAAATTTGAGTTGCTATATAATGCATTAGGTAAAGCTTTCACAAGGGACGGTTCATAATGAAGCTCTTTTATATTTTCTAAAATAATTGTAGAAAGTCTTTTGGACTCCGGATTTCCTTCGTTAAAAAATATTGTTACTCCTTGAGCTTCATTAGATTCATTCAAAGAATGCATTTCAAAATTAATTTCTGCGAAATCGTTTTCAATATCTTGATTCCGTGCTGATGGAGGCATTTTCATTTTTTCTCTGCTATCTTTATCACTTTTTACTACATAACTTATTCCGTTAGAGTTAATACAAGAGGCGATTTCTTTTAAAATAAGATCCAAATAATATTTTTCACTTCCGCCGTCAGAAAAGTTTTGGTCATTGTAAACTGTAGACTTCAAATAAACTTTAGGCATAATAATTGTTGCACTCCCTTTTAAGCTTAAATTCTATTAAATTAATTTTATTTATCAAATGAACTGAAAAATTTCTGGGATGATATTCCCGGTGGTCTTATAAATCTATTTAGCCCAAATAGGCATTTAGGGTCTTTAGTTATATTATTCACTTTACTTTCACAAAGGAAAGTGGCTTTAAACCCTAGGGATTTTACTATTTCTTCACTGCATTCGCTGCGAGCTCCAAATGGGTAAAAAAGTGCGGTGGGTTCAGTACCGGTGTTTTCTTTTATTAGCTCTTGAGCTTTTTTTAGATCTTCAGTTAATCTATCCTTGTACTGATTTACAGATTCATCATTTCTTTTAGTGCAACCTATACGTGGCTTTTTGCTTGAGTGCATATTATAAGTGTGATTTTGAATTTCAACCATTCCGCTATTTACCATCTCGGAGATGTGTTTCCAGTTTGCGTGGGCATAGGCGGGGTTTTCATCAGTTACTTTACTGTACTTTTCCGATTCAAAGCATATAGGAGAAAAAACAAATTTTGCATTATATTTTTTAGCAAGCGGAAATGCATAGAGATAATTATTGTATGCTCCGTCGTCAAAAGTAAGGAGTATAGGTTTAGGAGGTAAATCCTTTTTCCCCTCCGTATAATCTACTAAGTCTTTTACTAAGATAGTGGTATAGCCGTTATTATTTATATACTGGAGGTCCTCTTCAAAAGTTTTTTCAGACACTATAAATTTATTTTTTGTTCCTGAGTTTTTAAGTACTAAATGATACATTAATATAGGCAATTTAATGCCGTTTTCCGAAGTATTAGGCTTAGAGCTTTCTCCTTGAGAGAATAAAGCCCAACAGGATATGGAAATAACTGAAAATATGCAGCATAAAAGGAAAACCAGTAATTTTTGTCCTTTATTTTTTTTAAGGTATAATTTAATATAAATATTTATTCATCCCTAACCTATATTACTTAAATATATTACTCTAAATATATATATATATATACAGTAAATAAGTTATTACTTAAAAATACTTGACATTTTTTAATTAAACATATAAACTTGAAAATAAGGTGTAAAGAGATTAACTTTACAGTCCTTAATTTTATTTAAATCCGTTTTGACTTTTTCAAAGCTGGACGCAGCGTAAAACTTTATGATATGAAAAGTTGTTGACAATATGAACAGAGATGCAAAAATGACTTTGCTTTTGGATCTTTATGGAAAGCTTCTTTCGAGGTCTCAGTTTGATAGTATGGATTTATACTATAATAAAGATTTTTCTTTATCTGAAATAGCCTCTCATATGAACAAGTCTCGCCAAGGGGTAAGAGACTCCATAAAGCGAGGAGAATTAATACTGGAAAATGCTGAATCTTCTTTAGAACTGATTAGAAAATTTAGTACTTTAAGAAATTACTTAAATCTAATAAAAGAATTAGCAGTTAAAGCAAAAAGCGAAAGTGATTTATCTTCAGGTTCTTCCAACATAAATATTTATATTGATCGTATCATAGAAATAATCAATAAGTTTAATTTTTAATCAGTCAAAGGTATAGAAAGCTAGGTGATATTTTGGTATTTGAGAGTCTTTCAGAAAAGATTTCTGCTGCGTTTAAAAAACTCAAATCTAAGGGAAAGCTTTCCGAGAAGGACGTAAAAGCTTCTATGAGAGAAGTGAGACTTGCGCTTTTGGAAGCTGATGTTAATTATAAGGTGGCTAAAGATTTTACTGATAAAGTCATAGGACGTGCAATTGGCGAGCAAGTAATGGAAAGCCTCACACCGGCACAAATGGTCATAAAAATAGTGAATGAAGAACTTACTGCTCTTATGGGAGAAGAAAGAAATAAGCTGAATTTTTCTTCTAAACCTCCCACAATTCTCATGCTATGTGGACTTCAAGGATCCGGAAAAACCACTCATGCCGCTAAATTAGCTTTAATGCTAAAAAAACAAGGTAGAAGACCTTTACTGGTTGCCTGCGATGTATATCGTCCTGCGGCAATAAAACAGCTACAAGTTTTAGGAAATCAAATAGGAGTTCATGTATTTGAAAGAGGGACTCAATCTCCACTTGAAATAGCTAAAGAAGCAGTAAGCTATTCAAAAGACTACGGGCATGACGTCATAATAATAGATACAGCAGGTAGGCTTCATATAGATGAAGTATTGATGAAGGAGTTAAAAGATCTTAAAGATTTAATAAGTCCTCAAGAGATATTATTGGTCGCCGACGCTATGACAGGACAAGACGCCGTAAACATCGCTAAGTCTTTCAATGATCTGCTTGACATCACAGGGGTAATACTTACAAAGCTTGATGGAGATACCCGTGGAGGAGCGGCTCTTTCTATAAGATCTATCACCGGTAAGCCTATAAAGTTCATTGGAGATGGTGAAAAGCTTGAAAATTTAGAAGATTTTCATCCTGATAGAATGGCATCCAGAATATTGGGAATGGGCGATGTGCTTACTTTAATCGAAGATGCTACAGCAACCTTTGATAAAAATCAAGCAGAAAAAATGGCAAGAAAGCTTCAAAAAAACTCTTTTGACTTGGATGATTTAAAAGATCAGCTTATTCAAATAAAAAAGATGGGGCCTCTTAAATCTATTCTTGAAAAGCTTCCGGGTGTAGGTAAACAATTAAAAGATATAGATGTAGATGATAGAATAATGGATAGAACCTTCTCTATTATTTTATCTATGACTTTAGAAGAAAGAAGAAAACCCAATATAATTAATCCTTCCAGAAAAAAACGCATCGCAGCAGGAAGTGGTGTAAAGGTAGAGGACGTCAATAAGCTGCTTAAACAATTTGAACAAATGCAAAAAGTTATGAAAAAGTTTGGTGGAAAGTTTCGCAAAGGAATTCCTAAGTTTGGTTTTCCAAAATTTTTTGGATAATTTAATTTTAAATATTAAATATGGAGGAATATTATTATGGCAGTAAAAATAAGACTTCGCAGAATGGGAGCACACAAAAAACCTTTTTACAGAATAGTTGTAGCAGATTCTCGTTTTCCACGTGACGGAAGATGTATTGAAGAAATAGGGTACTACAATCCAATGGTCGAGCCAGTAGAAGTTAAGCTAGATATGGAAAAAGTAAGCAAATGGATAAAAAATGGTGCACAACCGACTGATAGAGTAAGAAGTATAATAAATAGCTTTAAATCTAATGAAAAATAAAATATTTATAATTTTTTGTTGTTAAAGTTAATTTTTGTATATGGAATTAGTTTAAATTTTAGGAGGCGTTATGCCAAAAAATGAAATTCTTTTAGTAGGAAAAATAGTGGGTACGCGTGGACTCAGTGGAGAACTTAAAGTTGAATATTTTACAGATACACCGGAAGATTTCTTTTCTATAAAAAGAATATTTTCAGATCCTAATACGCTTCCTCTTAAAATTATTAGTTTAAGGATCTATAAGTCTCACATTCTTATGAAACTAAGCTCAGTGGATAATAAAGAGTCCGCAGAAATGTGGAGAGGCAAGAGCTTGTATGCCTACAGAGACGATATTAACTTAAAAGAAAATAGATATTTTATTGAAGACTTAAAAAGTTGTAAAGTTATAGATTTCAAAAATAAAAAAGAGTATGGCTTCCTTATAGATATAATAAATACCGGTGCAAACGATATTTACATTATTAAAAGCTCACAAGGTAAAGAATATCTGGTTCCCATAATAGAAGGGACTGTTAAAGATATAGATCTTGAAAACGATGAAATATATATAAATCCTTTAAGAGGAATTTTTGATGATAATTGATGTTATGACTCTTTTTCCAGAGATGTGCGAGGCTTTTTTATCTGAAAGCATAATAGGACGAGCTAGAAAGAAAGGCATCTTAACGATTCAGTGCCACCAAATAAGAGATTTTGGAATAGGCAAACATAAACGAGTAGATGATACTCCGTATGGCGGGGGCAAAGGGATGTTAATGCTTGCTGATCCTATTTATAAATGCTTTGAAAATATCTGTAATATAAGAAAGAGAAAGCCTCTTGTCATCTATATGTCTCCAAAAGGTAAAGTTTTTAATCAAACTATTGCAAAAGAGCTTTCATGTTACGAAAACATTGCTGTACTTTGTGGTCATTATGAAGGGGTAGATCAGCGATTAATTGAAGAGATAGTAGACATTGAAATCTCTATCGGCGATTATGTACTTACAGGCGGTGAAATTCCGGGGGTTGCATTAATTGATTCAGTTTCACGTCTTATACCCGGAGTTTTATCGGATAACGTTTGCTTTGAAGAAGAAAGCCATTATAACAGTCTTTTAGAACATCCTCAGTATACTAAACCTAATGTTTGGCACGGGAGAGCCGTACCAAAAGTTTTGTTGTCTGGGCATCATGCAAATATAGAAAGTTGGAAAAAAGATCAATCATTAAGTGAAACGGTAAAGCGAAGGCCGGACATAATAAAAAAACTTAACGAAGATAATTTTTAAGCATTATTTTATTGTATGAACTATATAAAATTATCTAATTTTTTTGAGGTTAAATAACGAATTGGATAAATCTCACTAGTTAAATTGCATAAAATATATTTTTTTTATTGACTAAAGTAACAAATACGCTATAATATATTATTATATGAGTTTAAAATTCCAGAATCAAAAGATTTTATTTTAATCCCAGTATTAAAAATTAAATTATAGGAGGATTATTTATGTACGTAAAGGAAGTAACTGTTCAAAATCAAGTGGGATTATATGCAAGAGCTGCAACATATTTTATTCAAAAAGCAAACGAATTTAAATCATCCATATGGGTTGAAAAAGACGAAAGAAGAGTTAATGCAAAAAGTCTGTTAGGAGTACTTTCTCTGGGGGTAGTAGGAGGAACAACCATTCGTATAACTGCAGACGGAGAAGATGAAGAAAAAGCAGTAGAAGATTTAGTAGCTATGATTGAAAGAGGTTTTACATCAGAAAATAAAGATGAAAGTTCTACTGATTAATCTTTTAGCGTTATAAACTTAATAAAAAATTTTTGGACAGTTTATAGTGGTATGAATTAATACTTAGACACAATGTTGGAAGTGTTCTTAACTATCTTATTTTCTTCTATAGTTCCCCTAACCATAGAAGTGGGATAAATGGTAGTATTTCTACCGATTATAGTTCCGGGATTTAAGACTGCATTACATCCTATTTCAACATAGTCGCCAACTATAGCTCCAAACTTGCGAAGATAAGTATTTATCTTCGTATTTTTAATAGTAACATTTACATTCGACTTGTCGGATTTTACATTTGAAATTATAGCCCCCGCACCCATATGAGCTTTATAACCAAGTATAGAATCTCCAATATAATTGAAGTGAGGCACTTGAACGTTATTAAAAAGTATAGAATTTTTAATTTCAGTAGAATTTCCTACAACTACATTTTCTCCTACTATTACAGCACCTCTAATAAATGCACAATGTCTGATTTTTGCATTGGCTTGAATTATGGCAGGCGAACCGATATATGCTGATTCAAAAACTTCAGCATATTTTGATATCCAAACTCCCGGTTTAAATTCTTTATATTCACTTTTAGGAAGTTGTGGACCAATTTTCAGTATATATTCTTTTATCTCAGAAATTACTTCCCAGGGGAACTGTGTATTTAAAAACAATTCTCCTGATAAAGTCTGAGATATATCTAATAAGTTTTTATAATTCAATAATTCATTTTGCATATAAATATAAAAGCAATCATTACATTAAGAAATATGATTACTTACCCTCCATTATAGTATTTTAATTAAGTTATTTTTCCATACGAGATATGGGGAACGAAATGATAAATTCCGTATATTGATTTAATACGCTTGTTAACTTTATGTTTCCCTTATATTCTTTGACAATATCTCTGGCTATAGCCAAGCCGAGTCCGGAACCTTCAACACTTAGCTTTTTAGAAACACTGGATCTGTAGTATTTATTAAATACGTCTCCTATTTCACTTTCCGGTATACCAATTCCTGTATCACGTATCTTAACGAATACGTACTCATTTTCTTCATATACATCTATAAATATTTTACCATGTTCCTTATTATACTTTATTGCATTTTCTATTATATTAGTTAAAATACGGGACATTTTATCTTCAGGTATAGACACATAGATATTGCTGGAGCTAATGTTTATTTTTATATCTATATTGCGTTTACGAGCGAGGGGAGCAAGCTCTTTGACATACTTATCTATTTGTATGTTCAAATTACAAATATTATCGCTTTGATTATCTTCTTTACAGGTATATAATATGTTATTTACCATTCTAAGAAGTTTTTGGGATTCATCCAAAATAATGTCATAGAATTCAGAAGTTGATTTTTTATCATAATCTCCTTGCTTTAAAAGTTCTATAAATCCCATAATGGAAGTTATAGGAGTTTTTAAGTCATGAACAATGTCTTTTAAGTTAGAATTATTATAATTATTAAACTTTTCCATAAACCATTTAAGCGACAACCTTTATCATAACAAATTAAGATTGTCGCTTATTACCTCCTACTACTTTTTAAAGATTAATTAAATTTCGTCCTCAGAAGCAAATCTGTATCCTACTCCTCTTACAGTAAGTATATAACGAGGATTTTCCGAATCGTCTTCAATTTTTTGACGTAAATATCTAATATGCACGTCTACTGTTCTTGCATCTCCGCTAAATTCAATATCCCAAACTTTTTCCATTAGTTGATCTCTGTTTAAAACTCTTCCCTTGCTTAGCATTAAAGAAGTAAGAAGATCAAATTCCTTCATGGTAAGGTCGATAAACTTTCCTCTTTTTGCCACGGTACGACGGGCTAAATTTACCGTTATATCTCCACAAGTTATAATATCATTATTACTTGGAGTTATATTTAAATATTCGCTTCTTCTAATTACTGCTTTTACTCTTGCACATAATTCTTTTAAGCTAAAAGGTTTAGTAATATAATCATCTGCTCCCATTTCCAGACCTAGCACACAGTCAACTTCATCATTTCGAGCTGTCAAAAGTATAATAGGAATAGCTTTAGTGGTTTTATCAAGTTTTAAACGTCCGCAAACGCTTAAACCATCCGGAGCAGGCATCACCCAATCAAGCACTATGGCATCCGGTGATCGACGCTGAACAGCTTTTAGCAGTTCGTCTCCTCCTGAAAACTCCAGAGTCTCAAATCCATACTCTTTTAAAGCTAAAGAAGCAAGCCTCCTTATATTTGGTTCGTCGTCTACCACGTAAACTAATCCTGCTGCTGATTCTGACATAAATTGACACACTCTCCTGTTCGATTTTTATAGTTAAAAAGTTAAAATTAAGCCTTTAATCTGTTAATTTTAGTATTAAACTTAACAGAACATTGATATATCTTAATACTTATGAATTATAATACAAATGAAAATCAAAAACAAGCATTTTGACAATATTTGTGGTATATATCTAATTTATGTAGGTAATTAGTCTATAAAAGTAATATAATTTCAAAATAATTATCTGATTTTTGCATACAAAAAAGTTAGTAGGTTTTTTTAAATTGAATTTAGTTTATTATGTTTTAATATTTATTATATTTTCTGAAAATTAAGTATATTAAATTGATAGGCAGTTTATTATCTTTATATATAGATATATTTACAGTGTAATTTGAAAACTCTAAATATTTAAACTGAACATTTGGATGATTGAACCTTTACTTTATTTTTGTTAAAATAATTAAGATGAAAAATTTTTATAAATTTCACATAATTATTAGGAGGAGTTAATATTGTCGAAGCTTGTCAAAATATATTCCTATGGGGAGATTCAAGAAGAATATTGCAAAAAAATAAATAAAATATATACTGAAGTTATGAAAGTCAAAAAACCTGCAGCTTACGTAAAAACTTATGGCTGTCAGCAAAATGTTTCAGACAGTGAAAAGTTTAAAGGTATGTTATTGGAAATGGGGTTTACTCTTTCTGATGATTATGACAAAGCAGACATTATTCTTTTTAATACGTGTGCAATAAGAGAAAATGCAGAGAATAAAGTACTTGGTAATTTAGGAAGAATGAAAGCTGTTAAAAAGAAAAATCCTAATGCCATTATAATTTTATGTGGATGTATGACAGAACAAGAGCAGATCGCTCAAAAAATAAAATCAGTGTATCCTTTTGTAGATCTGATATTTGGTACTCATTCATCCTGGCAGTTTCCTAAAATGCTTTATGATGTGCTTAATAATAATTTTAAAGGTAAGCCCGTTCATATTATAAATAAAGAAGATTCTATATTTGAAAACGTACCATTATCCAGAAATAATAAAATAAAAGCGTTTGTATCGATAATGTCAGGATGCAATAACTTTTGCTCTTACTGTATAGTACCTTATGTAAGAGGGAGGGAAAGGAGTCGTCAGCCGGAGGATATAATTAAAGAGTTTAAATCTCTTTTGGAAAACGGATATAAAGATTTAACCTTACTGGGGCAAAACGTAAATTCTTATGGTAAGGACTTAGAAGGTGATATAAATTTTCCGAGTTTGCTTAAAAGTCTGGATGATTTTGAATTTGAATATAAAATAAGATTCATGACGTCTCATCCAAAAGATGCCACCAAAGAATTAATTGATGTAATAGCAAACAGTAAACATATTGCAAGAAATATTCATTTACCGGTTCAGTCTGGAAGCAACCGAATTTTAAATAAGATGAACAGAAAATATACTCGTGAAGCTTACTTAGATATAATTAACTACGCAAAAGAAAAAATTCCTAATGTAACTTTTTCAAGCGATATAATTG
>CAKUYF010000020.1 GCA_934702115.1 uncultured Eubacteriales bacterium
CTCCTATTCAGTGGAGTATAATAAACGGTGATAAAGTAACAGGAGTTACCACCATGTTTATGAATGAAGGTTTAGATACCGGAGATATTTTAATGCAAGCTAAAATATCAATAAACAATGAAGATAATTCTGAAGATCTTAAGAAGAAAATGTCAGTATTAGGTGCGGATTTGCTTTTAAAAACCATCAAAAAGCTTGAAGATAAAGAGCTTAAACCAATAAAGCAAAATGATGCAGAAGCAACTCTATCTCCTCCGCTTGACAAAATCACAGGCGATATAGATTGGGGAAAATCAGCTGAAGAGATTCACAATCTTGTAAGGGGATCTAATCCATGGCCGATAGCTCACACTATTTTAAGAGGTAAATTATTTAAAATATATAAAACCAAAGTTTCTAAGCATCGTTCTGTAAGTCCTGGAAGAGTTGTAAGTACATCTCCTTTTATAGTAGGTTGTGGATTCGGGACTTCTCTTGAGCTTCTTGAAGTACAGATTGAGGGCAAAAAAAGAATGGCAGCCGAAGATTTTGCAAGAGGTTATAGATTAAGTGATAAAACTACTTTAGGTGTGGTTTTAAATTCTGATGATTTTTTAGTTTAAAATTGATTTGGAGGTACTAAGTGAAAATTACTATACTTTCTGCGTCTACTGGTGGCGGACATATGAGTGCTGCCAACGCAATAAAAGATTATTTTGTATCCCATAACGTTTTTGCAACTGTGGTTGATGCGATTGAATATATAAGTCCTGTACTTAATAAAACTATAACTGAAATTTATGAGTACATTGCTACTAAACAGCCAAAACTATGGAAAATGGTTTACAACTCTTCAAATAATGAAACCATAAATAGATTGGTAGTAGGAATTAACAGCGTAATAAGCAAAAAATTGTTACCTCTTTTAGAGTCTTCGGATCCCGACCTTATAATTTCAACTCATCCTTTCACTACCGAAATGGTATCTACCTTAAAACTTCATAAGGTGATAGATTTACCGCTTATATGCGTAATGACAGACTATGCTCCTCACAGAACATGGATAAGCCCGGAAGTAAATGCTTACGTCGTTGCAAATTCCGATATGGTTGGTCAAATGGTAGATATAGGGGTAAAAAAAGAATTAATTTACCCCTTTGGTATACCGGTAGACGATTCATTCCATGTTAAACAGGATAAAAATAAAATATTGGAGGAACTTTCGCTGGATCCTTCCATCCCTACAATCTTAATTATGGCAGGTAAGGGAGGATTTGCAAATATAGATAAAATATATTCGGATCTTCAAAATATAAATCTGGACTTTCAAATTATTGTAATAACAGGTAAAAATGAAAAGCTTTATAATAAAGTCAAGGATCTTTCGGAAGGAAAATTGAGTGCTAATAAAAGGACAAGAATGCTTTCACGCATATCTAAATATATTCCTAAGTTAGAGCATATAAAATTTAAGGTAAAGTCTAAAAAGTCCAATAAGACTTTACATAAGCTCAAAAATACAAAAATAATATTCTATACAAATGAAGTAGAAAAATATATGAGTATTTCTGATCTTATTATTACTAAACCAGGCGGGCTTACTGTAAGCGAAGCGTTAGCGTGCGGTTTGCCAATGGCTCTTTTCAATGCTATTCCGGGACAAGAAGAAGAAAATGCTAATTTTCTAGTAAGTAACAATATGGCGGTAAAACTTGAAAAAGATGGCGCACAGACAATTAAAAACTTACTTGAAAATCCTAAAAAATTAAGTGGTATGAAAAAATCCTGTGAAGAGTTTGATAAATCAGATTCACTTAAAAATATTTTAGCGCTTGCTAGCAGGCTTACTGCTAAAGAAAAACATTTTAATAAATTAGTCCGAGATAAAATACCTGAAATAATTTTAAGTAAAGGGGATGTTCCTGAAACTGAAATTCTAAGTGATGCTGACTTCTTAGATTATTTGAATAAAAAGCTTCTTGAAGAGGCTAAAGAGGTTATGGAAGCAAAGGATGCTGAAGCTAAAAAAGAAGAAATAGCTGATTTATTAGAAGTGATTTATGAGATAGCATCTAAAGAAGAAATATCGTTGGAAGATGTGGAAAAAGTTAGAATAAAGAAAAGGGAATTACGTGGAGGATTTAGCTCTAAGATACTTCTTAAAAAAGTTTTATCTTCTAAATGAAATTGGATCAAAAAAGACTGCACTAGTAAATGACTAGTGCAGTAATTAATTTTATAGAGGGTTTAATATTAATTTTTACAAACTAAATTGCTTTAAATTATTGCTGAGCTTCATTTTTTTTGATACCTTTCATATCTTCAATTAACTGGTTAATCTTTTCTTGATAACCCGCATATGCACTACGCCTACTATACCATGTCTCATTAATATACTGTGCTTTTCTATTCATCTCTTCAATTTGCTCATTATATGCATCAACCAAATCTGATAGATCATCTTTGTTATAATCACCACGACTTAACTTGTCTAATGCATAATTGTATACAAGTAACTTGTTATTGTATTCAGTTTCTTTCTTATCGTTTTCTCCATAATCTCCAACTTTAGCCGTGTGAATTTCTTCTGCAATGCTTTTTAATTTTTTCGTAACTTCTTTCAGGGTTTCTATATTATAAGCTTTATCTGCTTCAGCTTTAGCTTCAGCTTTGGCTTTAGTTTCAGCTGCAGTTTTAGCGTCAGCTGCAAGTTTGGATTTTTTGGCTGAAAAATCTCTTGCAATTTCTAAGATAGTTTGAGCGTCTTTATATTCTGCAGAATCAGTATTTTTTATCTCAGGTAATCTCCTATTTAAATCTGAAACTACTCCCCCCAATCCAGGTGCTACAACGTTAGAATTTTCTTTTGATTCACCAAGATATTTAGTAGCAAATGCATGCCAAGCAGCCATTGCTTTTTTAGAAAGTTCCGTGTATTCTTTAGTATGAGATGGCAATTCTTTTCCGTCAGCATCGAAAACTTCGTTGTAATGGTTTAAAGTGTAATCAAACAAATCTTTAAGTGCTTTAATCAGCTGTGCGCCCTCTTGAGTATTTGTGTTTACGACTTTGCCTCCAACCATAATACGATATCCACCATATCCTAATCCTCCGAGCACTATTATACTTCCTAAGGATGCTGCGCTATACTTTAATAATTTGTTCTCTGATGCTTTTCCGTATAATTCCTTTGCTTTATTTGCTAGAATAGCAGAAGTTTCTTTAGCTTTCTCTACGCCTTGGTTACCCCAATATTTGATTTTTTCAAGTGTGCCTATCTCCTTGCTGGAAGACACTTTGTTAGGCTGGGATTTTGTAGGGCTTGCTGCGCCTGTAGAGGGCATTACTGTACCCATCAAAGCTAATGCTGACATTGCCCCTGCAATTCCTTTTTTAAAATCCATTTTTCCTCCCGCGATATCACTTAGTTGTTCTTCACTTAAAATAGAATCAGAATGCAGTTTACCCAAAATTTCATTTTGAATATCTTCAATAGTACCTGAATATCCGTATTCTCTGAAGGTTTTGTAAATTTCGTTTACGTCATCTTCTTTTAGGAATTTGCTTAAAGCTTCTTCATCAGATTTTATCATTTCAAGAATTTCGTCAAAACCTCTAGTTTCTTCCATAAATACTCCTCCTAAATTTTGTGATTTTAATTTAATGACAAACTGCTTAACCGTTAACATTATATCATTGTAATCTAGCGTTGTCAATAAAAATAGTAAATAAATTAATATGAATATATATGTATTGTTAATTTTAAAACGCCGAATATTTTTTGTACATAAAAAATAATTTTTTCAATTTCAGAATATTATTTTAATTGTAATAAAAATATGGTAAAATCACTTGAAATATTTTCAAAGGAGGCCTTGTATGATAAGATCAGATTTGGAAATTGCAAGAGGCGTAAATCTTAAACCTATAACCGAAGTGGCTGAAAGGTTAGGAGCTTTAGAGGAAATAGAGCTTTATGGTAAATATAAAGCTAAATTTAACGACTCTATTTATAAGAGGTTAGAAAATCAAAAAGAAGGTAAATTAGTTTTAGTTACGGCAATCAATCCTACTCCGGCAGGCGAAGGAAAAACTACCGTTACGATAGGTTTGGGTCAAGCAATGAACAAAATAAATAAAAATGCTGTAATAGCTTTACGCGAACCTTCTTTAGGTCCTGTATTTGGAATTAAAGGTGGAGCTACAGGTGGAGGATATTCCCAAGTATTGCCTATGGAAGATATAAATCTTCATTTTACAGGGGATATGCACGCAATAACTTCAGCAAATAATCTTTTATGTGCACTTTTAGATAACCATTTACAACAGGGAAACAATTTAAGAATAAATCCTAAAAGCATTTTAATTAAACGTTGTATGGATATGAATGATCGTGCTCTTAGAGATATAGTAATAGGTCTTGGAGATAAAATAGATGGTGTAACTCGGAAAGATGGATTTGTAATTACGGTTGCTACAGAAATTATGGCTATACTTTGTTTAGCTACTGATTTAAAAGACCTAAAATATCGCTTAGGAAATATTCTCGTTGCATATACTTATGATTCAAAGCCTGTTTTTGCCAGAGACTTAAATGCTCAAGGCTCTATGACAGTACTTTTAAAAGACGCTTTAAAGCCTAATTTGGTCCAGACTATAGAAGGAACACCCGTAATTATGCATGGAGGTCCTTTTGCCAATATTGCACATGGATGCAATTCCATAAGAGCAACACGTTTGGCTCTGAAATTAGGTGACTACTGTATTACTGAAGCAGGGTTCGGTGCAGACTTAGGTGCTGAAAAATTTTTGGATATAAAATGTAGAGTCGGAAATTTAAAACCTTCATGTATAGTTCTTGTGGCGACTGTTCGTGCGCTTAAATACAATGGTGGAGAGCCTCTTGAAAGATTAAAATGTGAAAATATTGAAGCTTTAAGATTAGGAATGGTAAATTTAGGTGCTCATATAGAAAATTTGAAGAAATATGGTATTCCGCTAGTTGTTACTCTTAATCATTTTGAATCTGATACTCCTAAAGAAATAGAAGAAATAGAGAAGTACTGTTTAGAAAAAGGATGCGATTTTACCGTATCTAAAGCATTTGCTAAAGGGGGAGAAGGAGCAATCTCATTAGCGGAAAAAGTCAGTTTACATTGTAGTGAAAAATCCAACTTTTCATTTCTTTACTCTTTAGATTTGCCACTAAAGGAAAAAATTCTAAAAATTGCTAAAGAAATTTATCGTGCTGATGGAGTAATTTATTCTTCTGGTGCTGAAAAATCTATAAAAGAAATAGAGAGGCTTGGGAAAAGTTATTTACCAATTTGTATAGCAAAAACTCAGTACTCTCTGTCCGATGATGCTTCCAAGCTGGGTTTGCCAAAAGATTTTAGCATTAACGTAAAAGACGTATTCCTTTCAAACGGTGCAGGATTTATAGTGGTAATCACAGGAAATATAATGAGAATGCCGGGATTACCAAAACTTCCTGCCGCTGAAAGAATTGATATTAATGATAAAGGAGAAATTGAAGGTATATTTTAACCTTTGATATGAAAATAATCCCTTAGCGTAATAAATGCCAAGGGATTAACTTATAATTTATTATAGGGGATTATTTATCTCTTAGGTAATGAAATAATCTTTCATTATTGAAGTTAAAAGGCAATTTTAAATCCATTAGATGTAAAATTCTTAAAAACATATTTTTCATTTCAGGTAAACTTAATAAAACTACATCGTGAGATATCATAACTCTCCTGCCCGTCATAAGTGATTTAAGTTTTATTGCTGTAATTCCGGCTACGACTATTTTTAAAGCTCCGCCTGGTGCTGTGTCTAAACTGTCATCTCTAAGTATTTGTCTCATTTCATAGATCCCGCGCTGGGCGTGGTTGTTTAACACGTATTCAGTTACTTTTTTACTAACAATTTCATTAGCGTACCTTACAAAAGGAGTTTTCATTTCATTATTAATTTGTCCCACATGATTCTCAATTTCATTATTTATTGCGTAGGAAATCGGTTGTAGGTCAATACGTATAGAAGAATTATTAACTGCGTTAGTTATAGGAAGCATGATTCCCAAAGCGCTCATCCCGGATGCGATTTTCATAATAAGTTTTCTCAATCTTAAGTTAGAAGGGTGAAATTTTTGCTTAAGTGCATACATTCTTGAATGATTCATTTTTAATAGTCTCCTTAATATAAATTACTTTTTAGTAAATTGAATTTTTAATTGTTACTTAAATTTTTATAGCTATAAAATTTTTCCAAATTTTATGATTTATTTTTCATTTTTAATTAAACATAATGCAATAGAATTATATATTATAGAATATGCGAAATGCAATCTATTTTCTAGACGTAAGTGAAATTCTACTTCTTATTAAATATTCAAAATAAGAGTAATTATTTTTTGTTTAAATTAAGAGATGTATTAAACATATGATATATACGTATTAATAGTTATATCTGATTTAACAATTTAAAAGATATATTTTAAAAGAGTTGTTATTTTTTTAGATTAAGCCTAAATTATATTATCTTAGCATAACAATCTTTTATATTTAGGCTTAAATACAACCCTGCTAAATTATTTAGCGGGGTTATGTAAGTTTTTACTTTTATTAGCTTGCTGAACGAAGTTGAAGTCTTAGCTTATCACTTATCATTGCAATGAATTCAGAATTTGTCGGTTTACCACGTGAGTTATGAATTGTATATCCGAAGTATGAATTAAGTACGTCCACGTCTCCTCTGTCCCAAGCTACTTCTATTGCATGGCGTATAGCACGTTCTACTCTGGAAGGAGTAGTTTCGAAGTTTTCTGCAACCGAAGGATAAAGCTTTTTAGTAACAAAATTAATTATTTCAGGATGTTCAATGGACATTTTAATAGAGTTTCTTAAGTAGTGATAACCCTTTATATGTGCAGGGACTCCTATTTGATGAAGTATTTCGGTTATTTTCACTTCTATGTTTTCCAAAGCGGATATATGTAAATCATTTGCGTGAGCGGATGAAAAATTTGGATTCAATTTAGTTTTGTATGAAATTTGAAGGATTTTTTCTATTATATCTGAATAGCTTATCGGTTTGATTAAGAAGTAAGATGCCCCGGCGGACAGTACTTCTCTTTCGAGCGAAGGACGCCCAAAGCTTGACAGCACTATAAATGTTGGCATTTCTACGCGTCGATTTTTTCTAACAGCTGTAATTATTCCAATTGCATCAATGCGAGGCATAAATAAATCCATAATCACAATATCAGGAGATGTGTTCTCTATTATTTCTATAATTTTAAAACCATCTTTAGGCAGAAAAGACAAATCCATGGAATAATGTTTAAACATATCTAGAGCCTCTCTGTTGAATTCGATACAGTCCTCTGAAGTTAGTACTTTTAACTGATTTTGCATGGTTTTTCCTCCTAATAACATATTTTATGCTATTTATATTTACATATATTACCAAATATGTCAATAGTTTTCCAGCAAATATAAATTATTCAGATGAACTGTCAAAATAAGGTAATTTTTAAGAGATGTTTTTATACTTCGTTTTGAGAAGAATGTTAGAATTTGTCAGCATGGTTTCAGCAAATATTGCATAACCTTTTGCAGGATTATTTACGAAAACATGAGTTACTGCTCCTATAAGTCCACCATTTTGGATTAAGGGGCTACCACTCATTCCTTGAACTATACCGCCTGTTTTTTCCAATAATCGAGGATCTGTTACGGATATTTTTATATTTTTTGTGGGAGCGGTAATATCGTAATTTATTGAATCTATATTTACATCATAAAGCTCAGGGCTATTTCCTTCCACAGTAGTTAATATCTTGGCTGGGCCTTTTCTAACATTTTGCTTCATAATTACTGGAATGTCTGAAGTGTTTTCAGGAAGACTTTTTAAAGTGCCGTATAATCCGGTTTCGTTATTGTTATAAATTTCACCTATGGAATCCGGGTTGGTAAAACAGCCTTTAAGTTCTCCCGGAGCACCTTTATATCCGCGTACTGTATTTGTAATTACTGCTTCTACTATATCTCCGTGAGATAAAGGCAAAAGCTCGGAAGTGTCCGTATCGCATATTCCATGACCCAAACCTGCAAATATATTACTTTCTTTTTCGCAAAAAGTTAGTGTCCCTATTCCTGCAGAACTATCACGTACCCACATACCTATGCGGTATTTATTATCATCTATTGATTTTACTGGTTTAAGCTTAGTATCAAATTCAGAGTTTCCTCTTAGTATTTTCAAGCTTAATTCTTTACCCTCAGAATTTTGAATTATATTTTCAAGTTCGTTATTGCTGGTTACTTCCTCATTTTCTATTATTGTTATAACATCACCTTTTTTGATTCCTGCTTTTTTCCATGGTTCTGTTATGCCCTCGCTTGTGCTGACGTTAGAAGTTCCGATTACTAAAACCCCTTTTGTATATAGTTTTACTCCGAATGGTATACCGCAAGGTATCACATAGGAATTTTCTTTTAGCCGTACTTCTACAGTCTTGATTGGAATAAGATTCATAAACGTAAGCTTGGCGGGAATTTTTTCTGATTTATCTAGTGGATCAATTCTGTTATTTAAACATGTTTGAGAGTGTTCTAAATTTGAAACCACAGAAAATGGATATAACGCAAAATTTGCTTTTTCTTCAGATGAAATGTAATATACATCTGGAAGCTTTTCAGCAATATACCCTAGACCGACAAGAACTAAAGGAAAACTGAAAAGCATTATACAAATTAAATATTTAATTACCTTTTTCAATTTTAGTCACCTCTTCATCAGTAAAGTAGGATATATAAATAGGGGAAAAATGTATAAAAATGACTTATTATTTATTATTGTCATTTTAATAAAATTACACAAAAGTAAATCTTGGTTAATTAAATTACATTTTTTAAATTTTTCATTAAAATCATCTTTTCAAATGCAAGATATATATGTAAAATAAAGGATATAAAAATAAATAGGAGTGGAAATAATTGAGTAAACATTATTTTGATGCAATTTGTCAAAGGATTATGGAGTCTGTTGAAGCGGATAAGTTTAAAAGTTTAAAATCCGATGATAAAAAAGTTCTTCTTCAAAGTGAAGAAGAAACCTATGAAATTAGTTATAACGAAAAAAATAAAAGAATTAGTTTAATTAAAGTTTTGCCTGAAGGGAATAAGCAATTATCTTCTTGGTTGCTTGATGAGGAAGGTACTACTCAGAAAGATATTAAAATGATTACCGAGGATTTTCTCGAAAGTATTGGCACAAAGGTTAGTAATGTTAATCGTAATTCAGGTAAAAAAAGTACTAATGAAGAAAGTAACGTAACAGGACTTTTCTTTGCTAATAGAATGGTTAATATATTTCCTGACATAAAACAGGCAGTATATATTGAAAAAGAATGTTATAGCGAGTTCAGAGCAGTAAAGTTTACCAAGGAAATTATTTTGCCTAGAATAAATGAGCTGTTAAACAATTCGAAAAATTCCGGTGCTTTAATTAAAAAGTTAGGAAAACTTCTTAGCGACTTGTACTCAAATGGTACTAAAGATGTTCGAAGCATAATAACTATGGTTATTTTAAACTATGTTGAAAACGCTTCGCCATTGCAAGAGTGCATAAGCGACGAACTCAAAAAAGCTTGGGAAAATTCTTTGAAGTATAAGGGTAAAGAAGTTAAACCTGAAAAGCCAAAGAAGAGAAGTTCATTGATGTCAAGGGCATTGGAGTATCAAAATGAGCAGAAAAAATGAAAAAAGAGCCACCTATTTCTAGGTGGTTTGTTTCTTGATTAAGACTAGAAATTTAATCTCACCAATTTTTTAAGTCTTTCTTATAAGATGAAAATAAATCCTTTAGTTTGTTCAATGTGGTTTTATCTAATACGTCTTTGTGAGTTTTTTTTAATGAACCTGCTATGGACCCGAGATACGTTGGTAACTGATCGTATTCAGGTATGTGACCCCTTAGATGATTATAAAGGTGCCATGAATTAGTTAAGAAAGGTTTATTTATTGGTATGTCTTGACT
Organism: uncultured Eubacteriales bacterium; assembly: GCA_934702115.1. Taxonomy (GTDB): domain Bacteria; phylum Bacillota; class Clostridia; order Oscillospirales; family Acutalibacteraceae; genus UMGS1491. The sequence goes on from CAKUYF010000020.1 coordinate 10,030, forward strand.
AGCTGAACCACCCACTCTAACTCCCAATGTTTTTGCAAGAGCTCCCTTTAAAATTTCTTTATCTTTTTCATAATTTTCCCTTACTGAATAATCTTTATTTCCAACAATTATTGGATTGATTGACTTTAGAAACTCCTCCCTCAGTTTTTCTATTTTTTTTGTGTCATCAGTAAGTTTATTTACCATATTTTTAAACACTAAAATTCCTCCTTATTATTAGTATAGGGTTATTATAGTAATAATTATGTAAAATGTCAACTATTTAAAATAAATTTATAAAATATGCCGAATATTTTTTACTTAAATAAAAAAACAAAAAGCATTCATATTTAATTTGAAGGGTTCATAGTTATTTATAAATAAAAGATGTAAAAATCTAAGGAGTAATTGATTATGAAACAAGCTATTAAAAGTGCAAAATCTTTTTTAAGAATCAATAATGTTTTAAATTTAAGTATGAGAAATAAATCATTGATATTTATATTCGTATGTTTAATATCAGGAATGGTATTTGGGTCAATTTCAATTCCTTCGCTTAATATGGAATCTCTTCATAAAATTGACTTTTTATTTTTGAACGATTTTCAAGAAAGAACTTCTCAGTCTGGATTGGAAATATTTATTTCTTCTTTCTTTATACTTGGTTTATTTGCAATTGTTATAGAACTTAGTGCTTTATCTTGTTGGGGAGTAATTGTTATTCCTTTAGTAATGACTATCAGGGGGCTTAGCTTAGGATTGACTGCCGGATATTTGTATTCTATTTACTCTCTAAAGGGCATAGCTTTTTACATATTGATTCTTCTCCCTGGTATTTTTGTATCATCGTTAGGTTTGGCGGTTTTTTCTTCGGAGTCTATAAAATTTTCCGCTAAACTTTTAAAAGTAATTGTTCCCAAATCGGAAGGAGAAAAATTATGGGATAGCTTTAAGTATCATCTAAGAAAATCACGATATTGTTTGATTTTAATGAGTATATCTTCTTTAATAGATTTATGCTTTACGAGTATGTTTTCTAGATTTTTTAGTTTTTAGTTAAATTGCATTATTTAAATAGTTTTATTTTATTAAATTATTAAATTATACGATATTTAATTTTGTATTGACAAATTAAAAAATATTTGTTAATATATTAACAGATGGTTAAAACCTAATAAAATTAATTTATGGAGGAAAATATGAGTAAGAAGTTAAAAAGTTTGATTGCAAGTGGATTAGCAGTATTAAATATGGGAGCAGTGTTTAACCCAGTTGTAGGTGCATACCACGTACCTCTTGTATCGAAAGTAGATGTTGAAAAACAAAGATTGATTAATGATTTTAAAGAATTTAAGCATAGGGTAGATGATTTGTTAAATCGTACAGTATTGCAACTGGACGGAAATTTGAATGCATGGGTAGAACATTCTAGACCATATGGATTTGTTGCTGGAACAGTGCAGAGTCTCGAAGGTTGTAGAGATTGGGGAGACTTCAATGAAGTATTCCGGAGTATAGCTAAGTGCCATCAAATACCAACTGGCAGAGATTATGATGAGTTACCTAGAGCTGTAGAATTTGTAGATGGTACGATTAGAGTATATAATGATGGTGGGGTTTTATCCATATGGGAGTGCGTACGTACAGCGAAGGAATTTGTGGCATTAAATGCAGTATTTTGTTTAAAAAATTTGGTTAAAAGACTCTGTTTAGAGAATCGTGGTAATAATCCCTATGCAGATTTAATCCTAAAATTATCTAAAATGTGGACCTTTGATATGACGTGTGAGCCTACGGATGAGCAGTTAGAAAGTGGGGATGATAGATGGATGGAGGAAAGGAAAGAGTACTTTGGGGAAATAAAGAGATATTGCGCGGAAACTTTGAACTACTTTAGTAACCATTTTGTTCCTACCAATGCGTCATCCGATCCAAATCAAGTAAGAATAAGTAACTATATTTTAGAATTGCTTGAAATGTGTAGAGAAGTGCCTAACCTTATAGATGAAACAGGAATATATAGCTATTAAATAAAATATAAAAATAGCTTCACTCTTAGCTGATGGGGGTGAAGTTATCTAATTTATTTAAGTTTTCTAGATTTTTTAATTTTTAGCTTAATTGCATTATTTAAATAGTTTTATTTTATTAAATTATTAAATTATACGATATTTAATTTTGTATTGACAAATTAAA
>CAKUYF010000021.1 GCA_934702115.1 uncultured Eubacteriales bacterium
GCTCTACACCGTATTTTTTTCCACCACTAATCTTTTCAAGCCCTGAGGATGGTATTTCACTTATTTTTTTTATGTTATTGGAAAAAACTTTTCGAAAATTTTGAAGCTGATTATAATCTACGTCTAAATTTGCTTCTTCAAACACCCGCTTAGCATCTTCAATATTATTTGCTAAAAGTATTTTCTTCATACATTCGTCATCTGATATTAATTTATTTATATTTTCTAAATTTTTATTTTCTGTCATAGTTACCACCTTAATTGCATAAATTTAGTTTTTTATGTTATTCATTTTTTAGATTTTCAAGAATTGCTGCAGTTGCAGCACCCGTAGTCGAACTAGCTGCACAAGATACTAAACTGGTTAAAATTGAAGTTTTTAGAATGCTTTTTATAATATCCCAACTAGTATCAATTTTCCCTTGTTTTACTTTTAATCCAGAATCGACTATTCCCACAAGTGCTCCAATTCCAGCGCCCACCCACATTCCATACGCTCCTCCATATCCACCTCCTTTACATATAGCAGCTGTATAATTTTTCCCTCCACTTATATTTAAAAGTGTTTTATCATCTAATGGCTTTAATTTAATAAGTCTATTTAAGAAATTTTCTCTCAATTCCTCAACTTGTTTACTACTTAAATATATTCCTTTTTCTTGGAATATATTTTTTACTTCCTCACTTCCATTTGCTAAAAGTATTCCTGTTAGAAATTTTTCATCAGAGACTATTTCTTCTATAATTTTTTCTTCTTTTACTGACATGCATATCACTTTTTCTTGATAAAATTTATATATTTATTAAATCGAATAATCATATTATATATATTTCATATAATAATTCAATAGTTTAAATCACCAATATTAATCTAACAAAACTAGTGATTATGACAAAATCCATACAATAAGCTGACTATTGTATGGATGGTTTAATGTCTCTAAATTTTAAAGCAATTTTCTAGTATCTTATAATATTGAAATCAACTTTTAGTTCAACGATAGTATACACTGACTTAAGTTAAAAAATTCATAAATAACGGAGGAAAATTAATGAAAAAATTGTTTGTTTTAAAAGCCTTGTTAGGAGTGGTGCTGATTTTTCTATCAATAACCTGTAAATTGAACGTATGTGCAGAAAACGATATAGCTCCCTCTAATAAATTAGAATCAATTCATTTAGCAAATATTCTAGTCGGGCTGCAATCATTGAAAAAGAATAATTTAAATGACGTTAGACGATTCGCTATGATAAATAAAAGTGCTCAGGCTGCAACTGAAATTATAGAAGCATTAGATTTGCCATGCTATGAAAAGTTAAATAAATTAGAGCTTGAAAGAATTTTAAAGGTGTATTCCGGTATCAAGACTATTAAAATAAATCTTGATCAGTTTAAAACGTTAAATTCTGAGATTATACAATTACTTAAAGACCATAATATTATAAATATTGAAATTAAAGATTTATTTCATAATGATAATAAAACTTACCCAAATTCTTACCATCAAAACTGTCTTTTAAGCAAGGGAATTAATTTAATATTCAAAGAAATATATCAATGCGAAATTAATCCGGAAGACTCAATAGATGTTCATCTCGCTCCTATATTTGACGCCATGGGAAACCCAAAAGCAAAAATTGCCAAGTTTAACGTTACTTACTATTATATGGGCAATTCTCCACTTTTAGATGAGATTAAGCAAAGTTTTAATAATATTAAAGTAATTAGAATCCAAAATATAGTTGAGGTTGCTCATGGCTTACAACAAGTACTTAAACAACAGAAGGCTGTTTGTTTCTTTCTTATAACGTACTGCATTTCATAAGAACTTTACATAAATAAATTCTAAACTCTTCTGCATATCATAATTAACTTTTCAACTTTAAGACTTCATTTCCGGCTCTTACTATATCATCTGATTCCATTTTATATACAGATTTCAGATAAGGAATCTTTCCTACTTGACCGAATTTATCTTTAATTCCTACAGCTTTAATTGGAACCGGAAAATTTTCGCTTGTAACTTCAGCTATGGCAGAATAAAGTCCTCCTATAATGTTATGATTTTCAACAGTTACTGCCGCTCCTGTTTTTTTAACAGAGCTTATAATAGTTTCTTTATCTATAGGTTTCATTGTATGAACATTAATGATTTCCGCATTGATTCCTTTTTTTTGAAAAATTTCTTCTGCTTTTAAGCTTTCTTCTACCATAATACCGGAGCAGAATATAGTCAAATCTTTGCCTTCTTTAATTTTTTTGCACTTAAAAAGATCAAATTTATCCCCTTCTTTAAAAATATCTGTCGTTTGCTTGCGAAACATTCTTATATAAACAGGACCTTTATATTCTATAATCTGAGGCAACATACTTTTAAGCTGTATATTATCTACAGGCTCAAATATTAATATATTTGGAATACTTCTTAGTACTCCTATATCTTCCACACTCATATGCGTACCACCGTTAAATTCAGCACTGATTCCTGGATCTGTACCTATTATCTTTACATTTTGGTCAGCATAACAAATAGAGACAGCTATTTGATCACAAATTCTTCTTGTAGCGAAAGGAGTAAAGGTACAAATAAACGGAATAAATCCATAACTGCTCATTCCGGCAGCAATACACGCCATATTCTGCTCCGCTATTCCTACATTTATTACTCTTTCCGGATAATTAATACTCAAATTTTCAAATCCATTAGGCCGAGCAAGATCGGCGTTTAGGACGACTATATTTTCATTGACTTTCATTTGTTTTTCAAGTTCTAAAGCAAGTAATTTTCGCATTTCCATTAAAGCTTTTCCTCCAATTCTTTAAGACCCTCTTTAAATAACTCTTGGGTTATAGGCATACTGTGATTCGCAGTTTTAGCTTTTTCGGCAAAACTTATTCCATAGCCTTTAACCGTATTTAAAATTATCATTGTAGGCAGCGGACTGTTTTTAGCTTTATTTATAGCTTCGTCTACTTCCTTACAGCAATTTCCGTCTTTTACATTTATCACATTCCAGCCAAATGATTCCCATTTTTTATCAATAGGACTTATCGAACAAATGTCTTCAGTATAACCATCAAGCTGAAGTTTGTTGTAATCCGTGAAAGCTATTAAATTGTTAAGCTTATGATGCGCGGCAAACATAGCGGCTTCCCAAATTTGCCCTTCTTGCGACTCCCCATCTCCGATTATAGTATAAATTGTTGCACCGTCATTTTTAAGCTTGGACGCTTTGGCAATACCTACGGCACAAGAAAATCCTTGACCTAATGATCCGGTAGTCATATCAATTCCCGGAGTTCGTTTCATATCACAATGGCTAGGTAAATTTGTACCCGGTTTATTTAATGTTTCAAGCCAATCTTTTGGAAAATAGCCCTTATCACACAGCACAGCATATACTGCAGGTCCACTATGCCCTTTAGATACTATTAAACGGTCCCTGCCTAACATTTGAGGATTCTTGGGGTCTATATTCATATATTTATTGTAAAGCACTACAAGCAATTCTACTATAGATAAGGAACCTCCTATATGCCCGACTCCTAAGGTACCTATTTCAAACAGTATATCCTTTCTTATTTGAATGCACTTAGATTCTAAATTCAAGTTTAATTCCTCCTAAATGGATAATTTTTAATTCTTTGTTATAATTAAAGATGCTCGGGGCCAAAACTATATGGTAGTAATTCATCAAGAGTCAATACTTTAAAATCGGAAACGGTTCTGGCAAGTATTACTTTCATTTCGCTTGGAGAACAAAACTCCCTAAGCGCTTGCCTACACATTCCGCATGGAGGACAGTAACCCTCAGGTATATCTTTATTTCCCGGACCTCCAACTACCGCAATGGCACTAAACTTTCTTTCACCATCAAATACAGCTCTAAAAAGTGCAGTCCTCTCCGCACAATTGCAAACTGAATATGCTGCACATTCAATATTAAATCCGGAATATATTTTTTCGGTTTTAGTCAAGAGCGCAGCTCCAACTTTGAAATTTGAATAAGGAACGTAAGCTTTTGTGCGAGCTTCCAAAGCTTTAGAAATTAAATTTTGTATGTAATCCAAATTATTATTCTCCTTTACAAAAACGTTAACATTTATATTTTAACACAATGATTTATAGTATAATAAATTAATGAAAAATTTAAAAGGGAAGTTTTTTATTTTTCTGATTTATTTGATAAGTTTTTATTATATAGTTGACTATAAATGCTGGGAGGTGTGAATCAATGAAGGGTATTTCAAAAAAATTATGTAAAAAAACATCTATCTGTTTAACATTGATAGCTTCATTAAGCTTTAAATCTTTGCTAGCTGCTTCATCTAAAAATTCTGAAAATTTTAATTTCATAAAATCTCAAGAAAATAATAACGACTTTCTATATGATGGATCTTTGTTACTGTATGGAGGAATAGCATTAGTAGCTTTATCCGTTTTAGGAACAATTTTTACTTTCCTTCCTCCAAAAAACAGAAAAAAGAAAAAGAAGATCAACTTAAAGCTGAAATGATTTAAATATATGGTTTGGAGATGAATTTAATGAATAATATCGTACGCGAAAAATTGTCAGAAGGCATAAATTTTACGTATATACCTCAAGACAAATTTAAAACTACTCTAATTTCATTCTCAATGATTACTCCCCTTTCTAAAGAAGATGCTCCTAAAAATGCTGTGCTTTCCGGTTTATTAGCTCACTCTTGCAAGCAATTTCCTCGTCTTTCTGATTTGAGCATCAAGCTTGAAGAGCTATATGGCGCTTCTATTCATCCAAGCAATTCACGCTTAGGGGAAAGCCAAGTCATAACAATAACAGCTAAAGGATTAAACAGTAAGTTCGCATATGAAAATTCAAACAATATACTGGAACTTGCAAATTTAATATGTGAAATGATATTTAACCCCGATCTTAATGGTGAAATGTTTAAAAATGAAAATGTTAACCAGGAAAAAAGAGAACTTATCGAAAGTATAAATTCGGAAATGAATGATAAGAAACTTTATGCAAAAAAAAGATGTATTGAAATTATGTGTGAAAATGAAAAATTCGGAATAGATCCTCAAGGTAGTATTGAAGCTGTAAAATCATTGGATGAAAAAGCTATATACAAAGCTTGGCAAAAACTTCTTTCGTCTTCAATTATCGAAATTATGGTTATAGGTTCTGCTTCATATGAGCCTATAATTTCAGAGTTTAAACGCCGATTTTCAAATATAGAAAGAAAAAATATTGTTTCTTGTAAAACAGAAATAATAAAAAAGGCAGAAAATATAAAAAATATTAAGGAATCCAGAGATGTAATTCAATGTAAGCTTGTAATGGGCCTGCGTACTGAAGTATTTGAACCCGGTGAAGACGTTTATGCAATGACAGTTATGAATACCCTGTTTGGAGGAAGTGCTCAATCTAAGCTTTTTTTGAACGTCAGAGAAAAACTTAGCTTATGCTATTACTGCTCCTCACGTTACAATAAGCATAAAGGAATAATTTTAATAGAAAGCGGCGTAGAAAATAAAAATACCGAAAAAGCAAAAGAAGAAATTATCAGCCAACTTAAAGAAATGAAGATAGGTAATTTTACCGATGCTGAGCTTGAAGAAACTAAATTATATCTATCTCAAGCTATTCAAGCTACTAAAGATAGCTTATCTTCTTTAAGCAGTTGGTATATTTCTCAGGTTTTCTCTGAAGAAAAGAAAAGTCCGGATGAAGTTATAAAGAAGCTTAATGAAGTAAGTAGAGAAAAAGTAATAGAAGTCGCTAATAAGATTACACTGGATACTGTATATCTATTACATGGTAAAGAGGAGGATTAATTATGAACCCTAAAAAAATCTCTCATTATTCACTTAGTGAAGAATATTTTTATATGAAACACCCCGCCGGCTTGGACATTTATGTATATCCGAAAAAAGGATACAGTTCTAAATATGCAATTCTTGGAACTGATTTTGGATCTATTAATAATAAATTTAAATTAAAAAATCAACCAAGTTTTACTGAAGTCCCCGACGGAATAGCTCATTATTTGGAACATAAGCTTTTCGCAAATAAAAATGGTGATGCTTTCGAACTTTTTTCAAAAACCGGTGCTTCAGCAAATGCGTATACTTCATTTGAGAAAACTGCTTATCTTTTTTCCTGTACTGAAAATTTTGAAGATTCTTTAAACATTCTTCTTGATTTTGTTCAGTCGCCTTATTTTACTAAAGAAAACGTTGAAAAAGAAAGAGGAATAATTGCTCAAGAAATAAAAATGTACCAAGATAGTCCGGAATGGAAAGTTCTTATAAATCTTTTAAATGCACTTTATGTTAATCATCCAGTAAAAATAGATATTGCAGGTTCAGTAGAATCTATTTCAAGAATTACTCCCGAGCTATTATACGAATGCTATAATAATTTTTACAATCTTCATAATATGGCGTTATGTATAGTAGGAGATGTAAATCCTGAAGCAATGTTTGAACTGGTTGATAAAAAACTAACATATTCCAATCCTTTGGAAGTTACTAAATTTTTCCCTTTTGAGCCTCCGGAAATAGCTAAACCTTTTATTTCAGAATCTTTCGACATACAGTCTTCTATTTTTAATTTGGGATTTAAAGAAAATGTTAAAACAGCTCAAAGAGCTTCTACTGAGGACTCTGCTTATACAGATATATTGCTTTATTACCTTACTTCTCCTTCCTGCGAAATGTACAAAGAGCTTTTAAGTAAAGAGCTTATAAATATCTCTTCATTTTCTGCAGAGCATTTTGAAGGCCCCGGATATTCTTCGATAATTTTTTCCGGAGAATCTTCAAATCCTGAAAAAGCATCAGAAATTATAAAAAATTATACTCAGAAAATATTAACCTCAGGAATAGACTCAAAAGCATTTGAGAGAGTAAAAAAAGCCGCATACGGAAAAAGCATGTCAGTATTTAATAGTGTTTCAAGCATAGCAAATGTACTTTTGGATTTCACATTTTCAGGAAAAGGCTTCTTTGAGTATATGGATATTCTTGAAAATGCTTCATGTGAAAAGTTAAATACATGCTTAAAAGAAAAGCTTCAAAGTGAAAAAGCTGCACTTTCGGTTGTGAAACCAAATGAATTATAATATCTTATTTCCTAAGCTCGGAATTAATTTAAAAATAAATTCTATAGCTTTCACTATAGGATTTGTCCGTGTTCATTGGTACGGAATAATACTTGCATTAGGCTTTTCTCTTGCCTTTTTTTACGTATCAAAAAGAAGCCGTGATTTTGGAATAAAAGAGATTGAAATAGAAAAATTCACTCTCATAACTTCAGTAGTTGCAATTTTTTCAGCAAGACTTTATTATGTAATTTTTTATCCCGGTGATTTTTATTTAAAAAATCCTCATAAAATTTTATTTATTTCTGAAGGCGGAATTGCAATATACGGAGCTGTACTGGGCGGAATGTTAACTTTGTGTATTTTATCTAAATTAACTAACAAAAATCTTGGATCTATACTGGATTTAATGTCATTGGGCTTGCTCATCGGTCAAGCAATAGGAAGATGGGGAAATTTTATAAATCAAGAAGCGTTTGGTTGCCACACGGACCTGCCTTGGGGTATGCTTAGTGAAAATACTTTTGGAGATACTGTTCATCCATGCTTCTTGTATGAGTCCTTGGGTTGCTTGGCTTGCTTTATTTTCCTTCACTTTTACAGTCTAAAAGGAAAATTTAAACCGGGAAAGATATTCTTTCTTTATATGCTGATTTACGGATGTATGCGCATACTAATTGAACAGCTTAGAACAGACAGTCTATTAATCCCCCATACTTCAATGAAAGTTTCTCAGTTCGTTGGAATATTAATATCTTTAATTTCTCTTTTTGTATTGTGGACTAAATATCTAAAAACTGAAAAACAATAATAAATTATAAATATTTTACTTTTTTTCTAATTCAGAAATATCCAGGAAGTTATACTTCTTTAAAAATTGCTTTGTAAAATCCAGTATGGATTTAAGCCCCCCTATAACATAACTTTCCGCATATAAGGTTAAAACGGGATCATGAAGACTTTTCCTTAGCAATAACCATCCTTTTTGATGTTTAGCCGGAAAGTGAATTCGGGTTCCTTCTACGTTATCACTATCAAGTTCCACCATCTTACTGGACTTAGAATAACTTTCTAAGTCTTTTAATATTTTATTTGTGTCATTAGATTCAAAATTTTCTAATAAAGGAAACCGCATATGAGCTTCATTAACAGGCATATCCAAATTTTTTATTAAATCAAAAAGTTCTTTTTCTTGTCGTCTCAATAAAACCATTTCAATTATTATTTTGCACGCAAGGTACGCACCATCGTCTATAAAATCATTATCCCTAAAAGCGGCATGCCCTGAGCTTTCTATGGCTAAAGCACATATACCTCCATTTTGATTTATTTTTTGGGCCATTCTGATTACATTACGATAACCTCTTTTATATCTGAACTGATATCCGCCTAGTTTATCTATAAAATTCTTCAAAGATTCTGTTGTTACTGAGTCGGTAACAATTACTGAATGAGGATAAGCTTTGAGTACCATTGCAGATACAAGCGCAACAAGCCTGGTTTGAGATATCTCTTTTCCTGAAGAATCCACTATAGCTGCACGATCAACGTCTGTATCAAAAATTATTCCAATGTCCGCTTTAGACTCAAGAGTTACTTTAGAAATGTATTCCATTGCTTCTTTGTTCTCAGGATTCGGTACATGAAGCGGAAAGTTTCCATCAGGATTCAATCCGACACTTCCGCTTGTATCAGCTCCTAAAGGTTTAAGTATTTCTTCTACAAAAAAGCCCCCTGCTCCATTCCCTGCATCTACAACAATTTTAGTGTTATCTAATGGTTTATCATAGTCGATTTCAGAATTTATTTCGGATTTTATAAGCTTTCTCAGCTTTTCGCAATAATAACTCATTAAATTAACTGTTCTGACTTTCCCATTTGTTTTGGATAAAATTCTATTTCCGTCTTGAGCTATTTTAAGCAAATCTTCAATATCTTTAGAAGTAAGTCCACCTTTTGCGGTAAAAAATTTCATTCCGTTTCTATCGCTTGGTTGATGACTTGCTGTAATCTGGATGCTAGCCGTACACTGAAGTACTGATACTGCCATAAACATTGCAGGTGTAGAAGTAAGAGAACAGTCATAAACTGTAATTCCACAATGTCTTAAAGTATTTATTACTACATTTTTGATTCTCATAGATGAAAGTCTGGAATCATGACCTATAGCAATAGTTAAATCTGAATAAGTTAATTCAGTTTTCTTGGAAATCCACACTGCAAATGCCTGACAGATTTTTTCTATCACTTCATTACTTAAATCTATTTTAATTCGGGGATCGGCAGAAGTTGCAATTCCTCTTATATCGGATCCATTCTTTATTTTTTCCCAAACACCGTTTAGCATCTATTTTTCTTCCTTTCTAAGCTTTAATTGAAAGGTATTACATCTTAAAATTTTATAAATTTTCTTAAATTACAAACCCTATTTTTTCTTTTACTTTTTTAAGTGTTTTCTCAGAGATAATAAGTGCTTGTTCTTTCGCTTCTGTATAACATTTTTTAATATAGTCTTCATTGCTTATATAGTAATTAAATTTTTCTTGTATAGGTTTTAAATGTTCTATAACCGATTCAGCAACTGACATCTTAAATTTACCGTATCCTATTCCTTGAAACTCTCTTTCTATTTCAGGTGCAGTTTTTCCGGTAACAGAACTGTAAATATTTATTAAATTATTAATTCCTGTTTGTTCTCCTGTAAATTTTACTTCGTTTTTGGAATCTGTAACTGCTTTTTTAAATTTTTTTACTATTGTTTCCGGGCTGTCTAACAAAGCTATATATGAACTGGGATTTGCATCGGACTTTGACATTTTTTTGTCTGGTTCTTGCAAAGACATTATTTTTGCTCCCACTTTAGGTATAAATTCTTCAGGGATTTTAAATACCTCTCCATATATTCCATTAAACCGCTTAGCAATATCTCTGGTTATTTCGATATGTTGCTTCTGATCCGCTCCTACAGGTACTATATCAGTATTATATAAGAGTATATCTGCAGCCATTAAAGTAGGATAACCAAATAACCCTGCATTTATATTGTTAGAATGCCTTTGAGACTTATCTTTAAATTGAGTCATACGCGAAAGCTCTCCAAAAGAAGTAAAGCAACTTAAAATCCAACTCATTTCTGCGTGAGTATGTATTTGACTTTGAATAAAAAATACACTTTTTTTGGGATCTATCCCACATGCTAAAAACAAAGCATACAATTCTTTTGTACGATTATGGAACTCTTCAGGTTTTTGAAGTACTGTAATCGTATGAAGATCAGCAAGCGAAAATATACAATTAAAATTATCTTGAAATTGTATCCAGTTTTTTATTGCTCCCAAGTAATTCCCCAGTGTTAAAAATCCACTTGGCTGAACTGCACTAAAAATTGTTTTTACTTCCTTATTCATTAGTAATCTCTCCTTTAATAACTCTTTTTTCAGTATTATACCATAGTTTAAATATATATATATAGTTTTCGTAAATAAAGATTTTCTTTATATACTTTTGGAATTTAATATTTTTTAGAGTATTTTAATTTTGTTTTCTGGATTAAATTAAGTAGGTAACAGGCTTTTATAAATGTTTCCCCATTTACCATTTAATTTAATTTTAATTAAGTATATAATTACAGATTTTATATTAAAGCTAAAAAATTATTTTTTGTGTGTAACCAAATAAGTTTAAAAGAAATAGTATGATAATGTAAATATTAAAAGGAGGAATCCGAATATGTGTAATAATTTTTTTGGCGGTAATAGCTGCTGTTTCATCATTATCTTAATATTAGTCCTTTGTTGTTGCTGTGGCAATGATGATAATGGCTGCGGTTGTGGAAATAACTGTGGTTGCGGCTGTGGCGGCTGATAATTTCAAAAATCCATTAAATAATACCCCGCAAAACTGCGGGGTACAATTTTTTATATAAATTAAACTTTATTACTGCGCTATTTGTCGAATAGCTAAATCATAAAACTGTCCTTTTTTCTCCATAAGCTTATCATAAGTTCCTTCTTCGACTACTGTTCCCTTGTCTAGTACTATTATTCTATCGCAATTCTTTATAGTGGAAAGCCTATGAGCAACCACTATTCTTGTACTATCAAAAGAAGATATACTTTTTGCAACATGATTTTGAGTAATATTATCAAGAGCTGAGGTAGCTTCATCAAAAATTAATATTTGTGGCTTTGATATAACTGCCCGTGCAATCATAAGTCTTTGCTTTTGACCACCGGATATACCTCCGGCTCCCTCTGAAATCATTGTATGCATTCCCATAGGCATAGCTTTAATGTCTTCTTCAATACCGGCAATTCTGGCAGCTTCCCAAGCATCGTCCATGGTTTTCCAAGGAGAAGTAACTATTATATTTGAAAAAATATCCCCCGGGAACAAAGAACCGTTTTGCATTACTACGCCGATTTTTTGTCTCACACTTCTCAAATCTAAATTTGACAAGTCTCTTCCTCCATAAAATATAGAACCTTTTTCAGGCTTTTCAAATCCTAATAGAAGACGTATTAAAGTAGACTTACCACAACCTGTTTTACCTACTATCGCAAGATACTCACCTTTTTTTATTGATAAACTTAAATTATTTAAAATAGCCGGACCTTCAGGAGTGTATCTAAAGGTAACATTGGAAATTTCGATATTTCCGGAAATGGAAATAGGAATTTTTCTGCCTTCACTGCTTTCGGGTTTTTCTTGCATAACCGGTCTAATCATATCCAAAATAGGTCCTAAATTGGCAAACTGAAGCGCTACACCGCTTAATGACATTATCGCTCCGCTTACTGCTCCAAATGCAGAATTAAAGGCAAGGTAATTTCCTCTTTCTACTCCTGTTTTAACTGCAAAGTAATAAAGGACTATAGTTCCCAAAGAAGAAATTATCAAACTTATTACGTCACTTATCTTTAAAATAAATGGTGGCGAATACGTTAATTTCTCAACTTCTGAATATTTTTCTGACCATTTGGCAAAAGCTCTTTTTTCTGCACCTGTAACT
>CAKUYF010000022.1 GCA_934702115.1 uncultured Eubacteriales bacterium
GTCATAGATTATCTTATCAAGTAGTAACTCTCAGTGATGCGGAATATCCTAATCTTTTATTGAATATTTCAAATCCCCCGGCGGTTATTTATGTTTCCGGAGATATTTCTTATTTAAATGAATCCATAACTGTAGCAGTTGTAGGGACTAGACATGCAAGTATGTATGGACTGAGCATGGCAGATGAAATAGGGTATAAATTAGCTGAAAGAGGAATAACGGTAATAAGTGGAGCAGCAATGGGAATTGATAGTGCTGCTCATAGAGGGGCTTTAAGATCTAAAGGAAAAACTATAGCAGTTTTGGGGTGTGGGATAAATTACAATTATCTCATAAAAAATTTCAAATTAAGACAACAAATAAGTGAATCAGGGGCTTTAATTTCTGAGTACCCTCCTGATTATGCAGCTTTTAATTCTAATTTTCCTATACGCAACAGAATAATTTCAGGTCTTTCTTTGGGAACAATTATAATAGAAGCTGGAAAGAAAAGCGGATCTTTGATTACAGCTAATTTAGCTAATGAACAAGGGAGAGACGTATTTGTAGTACCTGTGGATATGAGGACTCCTCTGAGTTCAGGAATAGTCTCATTAATAGAAGACGGAGTTCCTGTAATTGAAAATGTTGAGAGTGTAATTAACGAATATGAAAATCGTTATAAAATCAGGAAAAGGATTGTTAAAGAAGATAAAGGAACTAATGATAAAAGCTTGCCTTTTCTATGTAATAATATAAAGAGTGAAAAATCTTCTATAAATACAAAGGAAAAGAGTACTAACCCAAAGGCAGAGCTTCCTGAACTTACTGATTCAGCGAAAATGGTTTATGAGATATTACTTTGCGGAAAGATGAATGTAAATGATATGAGCATTAAGTTAAATTTAGGAATAAATAAACTTTTGGCAGCTCTTACTGAGCTTGAAATTTACAAGTTGGTAAAAGTACATAGTGGAAGAATGTATGAGATAAATAGATAGTATCATTAAGATTAAAATACTTTAATTTGGATGGTTAAATTATGAGTAATTTAGTAATTGTAGAATCACCGGCGAAAGCTAAAACAATTAAAAAATATCTTGGTAAAGACTATGAAGTTATTGCCTCTATGGGTCATGTTCGGGATTTACCTCCTAAAAGGCTCAGTGTAAATGTTAAGAAAAATTTTGAGCCTAAATATGAAATAATAAAAGGCAAAGAGGATACGGTCGAAGCACTCAAAAAAAAAGCGAGTAAAGTAAAAAACGTACTTCTTGCTACAGACCCCGATAGAGAAGGGGAAGCTATTTCATGGCATTTGGCTTATCTTTTAGGTTTAGATCTTCAAGAAAAAAACCGTGTTACATTTAATGAAATAACAAAATCAGGTGTAAAAACAGGGATTGAATCGCCTAGAAGTGTAGATATTGATTTGGTAAATGCCCAGCAAGCAAGACGAGTATTAGATAGACTAGTTGGGTATAAAGTCAGTCCTTTTCTTTCTCAGAAAATATATAAAGGTCTTTCTGCAGGGAGAGTCCAATCAGTGGCAGTGCGGATAATAGTAGATAGAGAAGAAGAAATAAGAAAATTCATTCCTCAGGAATACTGGACAATAGATGCGGAGTTTATTCCTAAATCTTCACGTAAATCTTTTAGTGCTACTTTTTATGGAGATGATAAAAATAAAATAGAGATAAAAAGTGAAGAAGAAGCAAAAAAAATTCTCACTGATCTTGAAGGTTCAAAATATGAAGTAGACAAATTAAAAAAAGGCAAGAGGAGAAAATCTCCCGCACCGCCGTTTATAACTTCAACACTTCAGCAAGAAGCGTCCAGAAAACTGAATTTTACTGCTAAACGTACGATGAAAGCCGCACAAGAATTATATGAAGGTGTGGAAATTAAAGATAAAGGTTTAGCCGGACTCATTACTTACATGAGAACCGATTCTCTTAGAATATCAGAGGATGCAATAAATAATGCCAGAAACTATATATTAAATCGTTGGGGAGATAAATATTTACCGGAAAAGTGCAGAAAATTTAAAACTAAAGCTAGTGCACAGGACGGTCATGAAGCAATTAGACCAACTATGCCTGATTTAAATCCTGAAGAAATAAAAGACAGTCTTACCTCTGATCAATATAAAATTTATAAACTTATTTGGTCAAGATTTATTGCATGCCAAATGGCTAACTGTATTCAAGCTACTACTCAAGTAGACGTAGCGGCAACTAAAGAAAATTTTGACAAAAAATATATTTTTAAAGCTTCAGCTTATACCATTGAGTTTGATGGTTTTATGGTTTTATATGTTGAAGGCAAGGACGTAGAGCAGGAAAAAGCGAAAGTTCTTCCTGAGCTTACTGAAAAAATGCCACTTAAATTAAAATCTATGGAGCCTAATCAGCATTTTACAGAGCCTCCTCCCAGATACACTGAAGCATCACTTATAAAATCTCTTGAAGAAGAAGGCATCGGCAGACCTTCAACATATGCTACGATTATTTCAACAATTCTTTCACGAGAATATGTAACCAAGGAAGGAAAGTCTTTAAAACCTACCGAGCTTGGTGAAGTAGTTAATAAATTAATGAAAGATCAGTTTGCAAAAATAGTAAATTTAAAATTTACAGCTCAAATGGAAAATGACCTTGATTTAATAGCCGAAGGAAAGATTGAATGGACAGACTCATTAAGTAAATTTTATGAAGATCTTTTGAAAATGCTTGAAAAAGCAAAGAAGGATATGGAAGGAGTAAAAATATCCTTAAAAGAAGATCAGATTGACAAGGTATGTGCAAAGTGCGGAAAACCTATGGTTATAAAAAGAGGAAGATATGGCAAATTTATAGGATGCACCGGTTATCCGGAATGCACTTATATTGAAAAAATAGTAAATGAACTCGGAGTGGACTGCCCAAAATGTGGAGGAAAAGTAATAGTAAAAAATACTAAACGTAAAAGAGTTTTTTATGGTTGTAGTAACTACCCCAAATGTGACTTTGTATCTTGGGATGAACCTTTGAATGAGAAATGCCCTAAATGTTCAGGTATGCTGTTTAAGAAAAACGGAAAAAAACCAAAAATATATTGTGCTTCCAAGGAATGTGATTATGAAAAGATGATGGATAATGAATAAAAGTGTAAATGTAATCGGAGCCGGTTTAGCAGGATGTGAAGCTGCGTGGCAGATAGCGAGTAGAGGAATAAAGGTAAATTTGTTTGATATGAAGCCTTACAAAATGTCACCGGCACATAAAAGTGAAAACTTATGTGAGCTCGTTTGTTCTAATTCTTTTAAGTCTGACTCTGTAGATACAGCTTCTGGACTTTTAAAACAAGAAATGAGGATTTTAAACTCTCTCATACTTGAGTGTGCCGATGCCTGTAAAGTTCCTGCAGGCGGAGCTTTGGCGGTAAATAGGGATGAATTTTCTTCTATGATTACTGAAAAGATAAACCGCCATGAGCTAATAAGCTTAATTAAGGAAGAAATAAATGATATTCCTAACGAAGGAATAAATATCATTGCGACAGGTCCGCTAACTTCTGACAGTTTAGCAAATAAAATAAAAACAGCGTGCGGAGGACTATTAAGTTTTTTTGATGCTGCAGCTCCTATAGTTACGTTTGAAAGTATTGATATGAATTACTCTTTTTTTGCATCTAGGTATGGAAAAGGAGATGGGAATGATTACTTAAACTGTCCGCTTTCTAAGGAAGAGTACGAAATTTTTTATAGTGAGCTTATAAATGCTCAGCGTGCACCGCTTCATGGAGTAGATATTATGAATCCCAAAGTATATGAAGGGTGTATGCCTATAGAAGTGATGGCAAGACGTGGGATAGAAACTTTAAGGTATGGACCGATGAAGCCTGTAGGATTAACTAATCCGAATAGTAATGAAAAGCCTTATGCTGTTGTTCAGCTCCGTAAAGAGAACATTCAAGGTACGCTATATAATATGGTAGGATTTCAAACGAATTTAAAATTTCCGGAACAAAGAAGAGTATTTTCTTTAATTCCGGGGCTCCGAAATTTAGATATAGTCAGATATGGCGTTATGCATCGGAATACCTTTATAAACTCACCTAAGCTTTTAAATAATGACTTTAGCACCAGAGAAAATCCAAATTTATTTTTTGCAGGTCAAATATCAGGCGTTGAAGGATATATTGAATCAGCATCTTCAGGACTTATTGCCGGAATAAGTGCGGCAAAAAGGTGTAATTCAGAAGGAGGTTTAAATTTACCTTCAATAACAATGGTGGGAGCACTTTCTAATTATATAAGTAGTGAAGCTGTTAATGATTTTCAACCTATGGGTGCAAATTTTGGAATAATATCACCGCTGGAAACGATGATTAAAGATAAGAAAAAGCGGTACAGTGAGTTTGCCAGAAGATCAGTTGACTACTTAAAAGCTATTAATATTTAATAGGAGGATGAATTTTAGTGAAGATAATTGTTGATTCCTTGGGAAGTGATAAAGGATGCAAAGAAATAGTTAAAGCCTCAAGAATGGCAGTAGACGAATTAGGATATGAGATTCTTATTTTAGGCAGTAAAAAAGAAATTCAAGAAGAAGTAAAAAAAAGTGGGATTTCTTTGAATGGAATACATATAATAGATGCTCCTGAAGCGATATCTATGAATGATGCACCAACTGAGATTATGAAGTCTAAAAGTGAATGTTCAATGGCTAAGGGTCTTAGAATGTTGGCAGCCGAAGAAGGAGATGCTTTTGTATCCGCAGGAAATAGTGGAGCTTTAGCGGTTGGATCTACTTTAATCGTAAAAAGAATAAAAGGGATAAAACGATGTGCGTTTGCTCCCGTGATTCCAAAAGAAGGCGGAGCTTTTATGCTTATAGATAGTGGTGCAAACATAGAATGTAGACCTGAAATGCTTTGTCAGTTTGGTGTTATGGGTTACATATACATGAAAAACGTCATGGTTGTTAAGGATCCGAAGGTTGGTCTTGTAAACATAGGAGTAGAGGACTGCAAGGGCGGTGCTCTCAGGTGTGAAGCTTACGATCTTCTAAAAAATAGTGGTGTAAATTTCATTGGAAACATAGAAGCTAGAGATATTCCGGGTGGCGAAGCGGATGTTGTGGTAGCGGATGGATTTACGGGTAATGTAATCTTAAAGCTTTATGAAGGTATGGCAAGTGAAATTTTCGGTAAATTTAAAAAAATACTCACTAAAAATACAAAAAACAAAATAGCTGCTTCCTTAATAAAAGGAGATTTAATGGATCTAAAAAAAGAAATGGATTATAAAGAGTATGGTGGAGCACCTCTTATGGGAATTTCACGTCCTGTTTTTAAAGCACATGGAAATGCAGACGCTAAAACATTTAAAAATGCTATTCGACTTGCAGGTGAGTATGTAAAAAGAAATGTTACTAAAATAATATCCGAGACAATCAAAGTCGAAAAAGAACTGGAAAACTAAAATAATAATGAAAAATAATTGGTTTTAAAGGAGGAGTTAATAGTGACAGAAGAACTGGAAAAGAAAATAGGTTATAAGTTTAAAGATAGAAAGCTTTTAAAAATTGCTCTTACTCATTCTTCTTATGCAAATGAATCAGGAGGAAAGTTTGTAAGCTATGAAAGATTGGAGTTTTTAGGTGATTCCGTTTTAGGTCTTATAACCTCTGATTATATATTTAAGACGTTTCCTAACTTACCGGAAGGTGAACTTACAAAGCTTAGGTCTGTACTTGTATGTGAAAAGCAACTGTGCGAATTTTCAAAGCAGTTAAACTTAAAGAAGTATATAAAATTAAGTCGGGGAGAAAGGCATTGTAAGGGGCAAAATCGTCCTTCTATTCTTGCTGATATATTTGAAGCTATTTGTGCTGCGATATATTTAGATTCAAACATAGAAGAGACTAAAAAATTTGTATTAAGCTTTATAGTTCCGGCAGTAAAAGATCCTAAAGTTCACAGTATTCAAGATTACAAAACCGATTTACAAGAAATAGTTCAAAAAAACCCGGGTGAAACCATAAGTTATGTATTGGTAGATGAGATGGGTCCCGATCATGATAAAAGATTTACTATGGAAGTTAGGATAAATAGTAATGTAGTGGGGAGAGGAATAGGTAAAAGCAAGAAAGAAGCAGAACAGCAAGCGGCACGTTCTACTTTGGTATTAATGGGAGTACTTTGATTTAATAAAATTTATATCTATTAAATTAGGAGAGAATGATGGGATTTTTTAAAAAAATAAAAGAAGGATTGAAAAAAACTCGTGATAATATATCTGAAAAAATAAATGGAATAATTAATTCATTTACTAAAATAGATGAAGAGTTTTTTGAAGAGTTGGAAGAGACGCTTATATCTGCTGATGTAGGTGTTAAAACAGCCGAATTGATATGTAATAGATTAAGAGAAGAGGTAAAGAAAAACGGTCTAAAAGATCCTAAAGAAATAAAAAATACATTAGTAAACGTGATATCAGAGCTTTTGGAAGGTCAGACCTGTCTAAATCTCAACAGTAAACCTGCAGTTATATTGATAGTAGGAGTAAACGGAGTCGGGAAAACCACTACAATAGGCAAATTAGCTTATATGCTTAAAAATAAAGGTAATAAAGTAATTTTAGGAGCAGGCGATACTTTTCGTGCCGCTGCTTCTGAACAACTGGATATTTTGGCAAATCGCGTGGGATGCCCAATAGTTAAGCAGCCTGAAGGTTCGGATGCTGCTGCAGTTATTTTTGATACAATTTCTTCAGCTAAAGCTCAAAATGCAGACGTTATAATTTGCGATACTGCCGGAAGACTTCATAATAAAAATAATTTAATGAGGGAACTTGAAAAAATACAAAGAATTGTAAATCGAGAACTGCCGGAATCTGATAAGGAAATCCTTTTGGTTATCGACGCTTCTACAGGTCAAAATGGTCTTAACCAAGCTACAGAATTTAAAAAAATCCTTGATTTGACAGGAATAATCCTTACTAAGCTTGACGGAACAGCTCGCGGAGGAATAGTTTTAGCAATTAAAGAGGAGTTGGGGCTTCCGGTTAAGCTTATAGGTTTAGGCGAAGACTTGGAAAGTTTGCGCGAATTTGATCCTCAGCAATTTAGTAAGGCGCTGTTTGAAAAGGAAAAGGAAGAGGAGTAAAAATGTACAACTTAGAAGTTATTAATAATAAACTGAAAGAAAATCTTTCTGAAAAAAGATATAAACACTGTCTAAATGTTGGAGATATGGCTAAAAGTCTTGCAAAAATTTATAACGTGGATGAAGAAAAAGCCTATGTAGGCGGATTGCTTCACGATATAGCTAAAGAGATGTCTTACGAAGAATACTTAGAAATTGAAGGAGACTTAAAGTTTTATCCTGAAGAATTTTCAAAAGAAAATTATAAAATTTTTCATGGATGGGCATCCAGTGCTTATGCTAAAAAGTATTTGGGAATTTTTGATGAAGAAATTTTAAATGCAATAAAATACCATACGACAGGCAGGAAAAATATGACTTTACTTGACAAAATAGTATTTGCTGCAGATTGTATAAGCGTAGAGAGAAGTTTTGAAAATGTAGAATATTTTCGTAGCATTGCAAAAGTCAATATGGATATAGTAATAGTTGATAAGCTTATTAACGCATTAAAAAAATGCTTGCATAATCAAGAATTTATTCTTAAAAATACTTACGAAGCATACAATGAGATAATTTTAAAAAATAAAAGTTTCGATAACAGAAAAGGAAGATAAATATGATAGATAAAATGTCTAAATATAATCCTAAAGATATAGAAACAAAATGGCAAAATTGTTGGGAAGAAAATAAACTATTTCACGCTGAAAATGACTATTCAAAACCTAAATTTTATGCTTTAGTTGAATTTCCGTATCCTTCAGGGCAAGGACTTCATGTTGGTCATCCGAGAAGTTATACAGCTTTGGATATTGTGGCACGTAAAAAACGCATGCAAGGATTTAATGTACTGTATCCTATGGGGTGGGATGCTTTTGGTCTTCCTACTGAAAATTTTGCTATAAAAAATAAAATTCATCCGGCTATAGTTACTGAAAAGAATATTGCCAGATTTAAGTCGCAATTAAAATCCTTAGGGCTTTCTTTTGATTGGAGCAGAGAAATAAATACTACAGACCCTAAATATTATAAATGGACTCAATGGATATTTTTACAGCTATTTAAAAAAGGTCTTGCATATAAAAGTGAGGTTGCCGTTAATTGGTGCGTTTCATGTAAATGCGTCCTTGCCAATGAAGAGGTAATAGACGGTAAATGTGAAAGGTGTTCAAGCGAAGTAGTACAAAAAGTTAAATCGCAGTGGATGCTTAAAATAACTGAGTATGCTCAAAGATTAATTGATGACCTTGAGCTTGTAGATTATCCGGAGAGAGTCAAAGCCCAGCAAATTCATTGGATTGGCAGATCCAGCGGTGCTGAGGTGAATTTTGAAACAGATATTGAAGAAAGTATTAAAATTTATACTACACGTCCCGAAACTATTTTCGGAGTGACTTACCTTGTAATTTCTCCTGAACACCCTTTTATAGAAAATCATAAAAGTAAGATTATAAATTTTGATGAAATTGAAAAATATAGAATGGAAGCAAATAAAAAATCAGATTTTCAAAGAATGGAAATGGTTAAGAATAAAACTGGAGTAAAAATAGAAGGAATTGAAGCATTAAATCCTGTAACTAATAAAAAAATACCTATATTTGTTTCAGACTATGTATTGATGAGTTATGGTACGGGGGCAATAATGGCTGTTCCGGCACATGACAAAAGAGATGAAGAATTTGCCAATAAATATAAATTACCTATTTTAAAGGTAATAGAAGAAGCAGACAAAAAAGAAAAAATTATAAATTCTGAATTTTTAAATAATTTGGAAGTTTCCGAAGCAAAAAATAAAATAATTGATTGGTTGGAATCTAACAGTAAAGGGAAAAAGAAAATAAATTATAAGTTAAGAGATTGGGTATTTTCGCGTCAAAGGTATTGGGGTGAACCGATTCCAATAGTACATTGTGATAAATGCGGACTAGTTCCTCTTAATGAAGAAGATCTGCCTTTAAAGCTTCCGAATATAGAAGTAATAGAGCAGTCAAAAAATGGCGAATCTCCGCTTATAAATGCACACGATTGGGTAAATACTACTTGCCCTAAATGTAAAGGTAAGGCCAAGAGGGAAACCGACACAATGCCTCAGTGGGCAGGATCGTCTTGGTATTTTCTAAGGTATACGGATGTTTCTAATGATAAAAATTTAGCATCAAAGGAAGCTATAGACTATTGGATGCCTGTGGATTGGTATAACGGAGGTATGGAACATACTACGCTTCATTTGCTGTATAGTAGGTTTTGGTATAAGTTTTTATACGATTTGGGATTGGTACCTTTTCCCGAGCCTTACAAGAGGCGTACAAGTCATGGAATGATTTTAGGAGAAAATAGTGAAAAGATGAGTAAATCCCGGGGTAATGTGGTAAATCCGGATGATATTGTCAATGAGTATGGTGCTGATACCTTGAGGATTTACGAAATGTTTATAGGAGATTTTGAAAAAGCCGCTCCTTGGAATACAACAGGAATAAAGGGAAGCCGTAGATTTTTAGAAAGATATTGGGGACTCCAGGAAATTTTAAATGATTCAATTAATGAAAAAGAATTAGATTCCAAATTAGAATCAAAATTTCACAACACTATAAAAAAAGTAAGTGAAGATATTGAGAATTTGAAGTTTAACACAGCAGTTGCGGCATTAATGAGTCTAATCAACGACATTTATGATATTAAAGCAATAAATAAAAAGTATTTTAGAATTTTTACGCTTCTTTTATCACCTTTTGCTCCGCATGTAGCCGAAGAAATTTATCATAGATGTAAGCTAGGTGAAGGATTTGCCTGTACTCAAGAATGGCCTGTATATGATGATTCAAAATGTATAGATTCTAATGTTGAAATAGTACTTCAAATCAACGGAAAATTAAGAAGTAAATTAAAAGTGCAAAGGGGAATTAAAAAAGAAGAGGCTTTGGAAATTTTTAAAAATATCCCCGAATTTAATAAATGGACTGACGGAAAAGAAATAATGAAAGCAATTTATGTTCAGGACAGACTTCTAAATATAGTAGTTAAATAAACATTTTTGAATAGAGTTATATATGGTTTCATAAGTTATATTAGCACCACTTTTTAAGTAAGGAAGGTTATTGAATGAATTCTAACGAAGTGAATAATATTGAAGCGAGTATAAATAAGATGGTCGAAAAAGCTAATGTAGCGCTGAAAGAATATATGAAGTTAAACCAGCAAGATGTAGACAGAATAGTTAAAAATATGGCATTTGCAGCTATGAAAAATCACATAATGCTTGCAAAAATGGCTGTTGAAGAAACCGGAAGAGGAATATTAGAAGATAAAATAATAAAAAATATGTTTGCATCGGAATACGTTTGGAATTTTATAAAAAATAAGAAAACTGTTGGCATAATAAAAAGGAATGAAGCTGAAGAATATATAGAAATTGCGGATCCTTTAGGGGTTGTTGCCGGGGTAACTCCGGTAACCAATCCTACTTCCACAACTATTTTCAAATCTCTTATATGTGCTAAAACAAGAAATCCGATTATTTTTGGATTTCATCCCGGTGCTCAAAAAAGTTGCGTTAAGACGGCAGAAATTTTAAAAGAAGCTGCCATAGAAGCAGGTGCACCTAAGGATCTTATTCAGTGGATT
>CAKUYF010000023.1 GCA_934702115.1 uncultured Eubacteriales bacterium
GATTTTAACTTTATCATACTACTCCTCCTTTATTTTATATTTATAATTATATGTTTTATTTCAAAATTTATTAAAAATATAATAAAAGGAATCAAAGCATGTATGAGTACTCTCCAAAATCACTCTTAGAAACCATTTTGCCTTGTTTTTTTATCTCATATTCAACTGCTTTTATAATATGCTTCATTTCAACCTTTTTATTTTCCGCTGCTGCCATAAATGCAGAATTGACCGCAATATTTTTAATACTTCCTCCGGATATTTCAAACTGATTAGATAAAAAATTAAAATCAACATCTTTGGAAAGAGGCATACCAGAAGGATACATATTTTTCCATATTTCTTTTCTTGCAGAAGAATTAGGAAATGCAAAATGTACTACATAGCTTATTCTTCTAAAAAAAGCTTTATCAATATTTTCAATAAAGTTGGTAGACATAATTTTTATACCGTTATACTAATGCATTTTCTGCAAGAGATAAGATGTCTCTACATTCGAGTTTCTATCATGAGAATCTTTTACTTCCGTACGTTTTGCAAAAATAGCATCAGTTTCGTCGAAAAGAAGTATTACGTTACTTTTTTTGGCATTATCAAATACTTCTCCAAGATTTTTTTCTGATTCTCCTATATATTTTGAAATTACTTGAGATAAATCAACTTTGTAAATTTCCAGTTCAAGCTCATTAGCTACTACTTGCGCTGCCATAGTTTTACCTGTCCCGGAGGGACCGGCGAAAAGCATACTCAATCCTTTACCATATAATACTCTCTTGTTCATTCCCCACTTATCGTATACGATATGACGATATCTTATTTGATCGCACGCTTTTTTAATAATTTCTTTTTCTTTAGAATTTAAAATCAGCTCGTCCCAAGAATGCTTTTTTTCAATTAAAGTTGCTTTATCAGATAAATTACTCGTAACTTGTTTATATGCACAGCTAGAAATTAATCTTTTATTTATTTTATTTTTTTGCGTTAAAATACTTTGATTTAAAGAACTCAAAATAGTATTTTTTATTTGTTTAGGCGTAAAATTAAACTTATTTGCTAATTCATGTGCGTCAACTGAACTATCCTTATTATTTAAATTTTTTATATTATAATCCCAGAGCTTGAAGCTTTCATCATTATTGAGTTCACATAAAGGTATTTCAATATATTTTAACTCCGGCATTTTTTCAACTAAATTTATATTTTCATCTGAAACTAAAAAAACCACTTCGGAAAACTGAGCAGCGGTATTAATCGCAAATTTCAAGTAAAATAGATACTTACTGTCTTTTTTAAGTATTTTATCAATATTAAAAAGGCAAACATAACCTTTTATAAAATAAGCTTCTCTGCACCCCATAAGCACATATTTAGTAAAACTCATTTCGTCTTCCATTAATTTTTCAATATCTATTTCTATAATCCCTTTATTTTTTAAAGAACATGTACGCTTTACAATAGTCTTTTTACCTATTCCGTTCTCTCCATGAATGTAAAAATAATTTTTATTTGAAAGTTTTGAGTTTTTCAAAAAATTAACCATATTTTTTGGAATGTCTTCACGTATTATCAATTCTTTAGAATTATCACTTGAAGGGATGTACATATTTAAGCCGGAAATATTTATATCACTTTCCGCATTACTCATTATATTTTCAAAAAGCCTTTTATCTATTTCAGGACGTCCATCCATAAAACAAAACAGATTCATTTTTTCAGAAAGTGAAGATAATATATTATAATAATCCTTGATTTGAGTAATTTCAGATACAAAAAAATACACCTTTAAAATAGCATTATAGGTTAATACTCTAGATTTTTCAATTTCTAATATCAATTTAAGATATTCATCGTCAGCTTGGGCCATCATAGCAATAACTAAAGTAAACCATTCTAATTTGTTTAATTTAAAAATCTCCTTTACGTACTTAGTAGCAAAAAATGAATTATTTTTGGTTAATCTTAGCTTTTTTTCCATTACTAATTCAACATCATGAAAATTTTTTAATATTTCCTCTTTGTATTTTTGCAATTCATTATTTTTTTGGTGTTTTAAATAATCCTTCAAAAAATAAAACTTATGTTTAAATTCATCAGCTATATATTCAGAACTGTCGCTATATCCTTCATTTTTTTTATCCAATAACTCATTAAGAAAAATATCTTTCACTTTATGCCCTCTCTGATTTTAAATTTTTATGGTACCATAGTTTTAGTTGCTCCGGGGTTAGTTATAGAGATCATGCCAGCCCAATTACACATAACGGTAGAAGAATTATTTAAAGCGGGTTTATTCCCTACTAAAACTGTAGACGATCCCGGGGTCCAGGGAGCAGTAGTTACAGGAGTACACGGCATGGGCGTTAGCACTCCCCCTGCAGCTGAGGTTGCAGCTGATACTTGAGGATTTGAAAGAGATGTACACATTGCAAAAGGCATAATATTAACCATTGGTTTGTTGTCCATAATAGTAGCTATAGGATTATTCTCTCCCATTGCCATGCTTTCCGGTATTACTACTAAAGAAGACGGAGCTGTGCCCATTGTGCAAGTGCACTGAGCTCCATTAACTACTAATACTCCCATAATATTTTCCTCCTAATTTTTTCTTTCAGGTATCTTTCTGAAATTTGCTTTTTCATAAAACACTTCACCTGACTGATGCTTATCTTTCACATTAAAGGAAACTTTACATCTTAAATTTTCTGAAATGCATTTAAACTTTATTTCATCATCTTTCATGAATTGACCCATAAGAGGCATTATCGCACGCCCAAGCGAATCAGAACGTATTTGCCATTTTGGGTAAAAAAGCCCTCCAGGCTGTATCTCTTCATTTACAGCATCCTTTAAAATATAACATTTAGACTCTTGATTATAGCTCCAAAGGTACAGATCATACTTTTTTTTATCAATTTCGTAAACATAATTTTGTCCAAGTAAACCCGTTAACATTTCAACGTTAAGCTTAACCTCATCACTTCCCGCTTTTATAGGTTCTAATAATTTCATAAAGCTTGCTTCGTTTTGAAGCGTAATTTCAATAGGAATATTTACTAAAGCTTGTTTTTTTCTTATGCACGTAATTTCAAAACGAGTTACATTCGCAATATTTTGATTATCAGGAGAATAAGATAAATCTGAATTTATTATTTTAGTTTCATTTTCTTTAAGATCAATGTAAAGCTTCAAAGGATTGTATCCTTTACAACTTATATCTACCTCATATTTACCAGGATATAAATTTGAAAAAACATAATGTCCATCTTTTTTCCTAGTATAGGGATTTTGCTTTCCATTACATAAAATTACCGCACTGGTTATAGGAAGTTTAGAATAAATATCTTTTAAAAGAAAAACCAGTGACGCTCTATATATAATTCTCATTTTTATCCCCCTTTTCTGTTATTTGTAAGGTATTTACTCATCTGAAGATTCAAAAGTTATATCTTCATCTGAATCGTCGCTGTCTGAGTCATCACTCTCATCATCTGAATCATCGCTATCTAAATCGTCACTTTCATCATCTGAATCATCGCTATCTAAATCGTCGCTTTCATCATCCGAATCGTCGTCATCTGAATCATCGCTTTCATCATCCGAATCGTCGTCATCTGAATCATCGCTTTCATCATCCGAATCATCGCTATCGAAATCATCGCTTTCATCTTCGTCTTCATCTTCGTCTTCATCCGGACGCTGTGTATATTCATCATCTATATCCTCTTCTTTAATAAACGTTGCAAATTCCAAAACTTTTTCTGGTGTATACTGTTTACTTCCCAGATGTACTGTTTCAACGCGTTTCTTGGCCTTGTGAATTTTTTCAGAATCAATAGCAACCGGTCCTACCACATAAAAAACTGACAACTTGTACGACTCTCCAAACATAGTCCAAATCTTAACTTTTTCTTCCATACTGATTGGAAGCATACTAATCGGAACATTCTCTAATGGCATCCCCATATTATTAGGTAAATATCTTCCAGGGATAGTAGCATTATCTTTGAAAACCTGTATGATTTTTCCTATTATCTTCGCTTCGTCCAGTGCCTTAACTTCCAGTTCTGCTTTGCTGCTTACAGAAATTACGTAGTAAAGCTCTACCATAGCTGGAGGATCTTGAACACTTCCATCAGGAAGCGGATTATTTTCCACCCCTCTTCCACTAGTATCTTCTTTTATATCATAGGGATGAACTCCTACTATATACCCTCCTCTTTCCTTTGGGTCGCATATTCCAATACTTTCAGCTTTATCTACAGGATCTGGAACAAGCTTATCTCTGAGTAATTCAATCATTCCTTTACCAATATCCGAGATTATAGTGTACTTTGCCATTTTTTACATCTCCTATTTAAAATTGTAAAGTTATCCTTTATTCAGTTGATTTGGTACTGAAGGATTTTTAAGCTGATTTAAATTTTTATATAAAATTATAAGATCATAATTAGAAAGATAGCGGTAGGAAATATCATAAGCTTCTGCAAAAAATTCAACAGACATATAAATGGTATCATTAAAAGACAATATAGGAACAGGCATATTGTAAGGCTTATCATTTAGGTAAGCAATATTTTTTCCGCTTACAATTTCTAAAATTTTATTCTGAGAATTTATGACCATTGTTGCATTGTTATACATGTATTCAATTGTTGCGTCAATGTATTGATATAAATCTTCTAAGGCTATTAAAATATGCCCGTCATACATAATAGGAGAATGCTTTAAATTAAAATATCCTCCCATAAATACTATCTGTTCAGGTAAAACACTAGAAGCTTTTTTCCCTTTTTTTAAAAATTCTTCTGTACCTTGAGTAAGCTCATCATATTCTACTTGAGCATAATTTTGCTTTTGATATGACTGAAGAATAGTTACAGCTACAGAAAGAGTATTTTTCGCTAGCTCTAGTCTTTCTCCTTCTACCATATTTTCGTCTATTACTTTTTTTAATACCAAAATATCCAGTAAGCTCCGTTCTTGAACATTAAGTGAAGAAACATCATTTAAATCAAATAAACTTTCAATTTCTGCGAGCAATTCTTGTAATGCTTTTAAATTTTCATTACTCAAAGACTCCATTACTAAAAGAGCTTCATCTGAAACAGCACCGTTTAAATCTTGAACAATGGTATCTACTGAAAGAATTCGTTTTACTTGTTCATCTACAGCAGATATTTCAGAATTCTTCTTTTTCATTGCTTCTATAAGACTATTTACACTATCAAGCTGTTTTTGTAGTTCGTAAGAAGTTTTCATATTACTCGCATATTCTTGCAATGCAGAATTTCCTGATAATTGAGCTCTTTGAATTATTTCATCCAGTTTTTCCAGTATATTGTCAATATTACCTGATATTTTCAAGTCGTCTATTATTTTATCAATTTCTTCGCTTGTAAGTTGAGTTTCAGCTTGTACGCTTTCTGCCGTTTCATCTATAATATTGCTTTCCATAGCTTTTACTACTCCATAAAGAGTTAAAACAGCTGAAGTGACTGTAATTACTGCTAGAGTAATTTCCCGACTTAGTTTTTTCAAAAACTTTTTCATTAATATCATAGAATACTCATCCTCCTACACTTATAAAACATTAATCTATATTTTATCACATACTTTCCTGATTTTTGTGTAAATTTTTATTCAAATCCAAAAATTTGGACTTTTATAATATATTTCTAATATTCATTTTAATTGATCTTATTTACATTCTTTAAAATTCACTTTAATAAATGATACATAAATTAAACACCCTTTTGTGGTAAAAGAGTGTTTTATAAAACTATATTATTCTAATTTGAATTTTAAGAAATTCCTTTAGTATCAGAAATATATCTAACAACATCTCCAACAGTACTAATTGAACTCACAATTTCATCGTCTGCTTCAATATCAAATTCATCTTCTATTGAAGAAAGAAAATCTACTAAATCTAAAGAATCTGCTTCTAAATCATCAAATAAATTTGTTTCCATGGAAATATCAGATTCTTCAATATCAAATTGTTCACTTAAAATTGCTTTTATTTTCTCAAATACCATATAAATTCCTCCCTTCGTATAGTTTAAATTAAATGTAGCTTTTAAGTCCACATTTCAAAATGTTATTAACTGTATTACTGTTTGTCAAGATATATTACTATAATTAGTTCAATTTTGATACTACTAAATAATAAAATAAAAATTTGTTAATTTAATTAAGTCCAATTTATTAAAAAATATTAAACTAACTTTTTTTAACTATTTAATAGATTTAAGTTTACATACTACTATTTCCGGTCTATTAAAAATCCTAATGGGTATAATACTAGGACCAAGACCTCTACTAATTATCTCAACTGTATGACTCACAACATGTTTGCCGCTCGTATACTTTGGAAAAAAAACTTGATTAGGAGCAAATATACCGCCTATAAACGGAATTCTAAATTGCCCTCCATGTGCATGACCTGTAAAAACCAAGTCGTATCCGTAAGAAGCATACACTTTTATCATTTCCGGTCTATGAGAAAGTAAAATGTTAAATTCCGCAATATCAATTTTAATTTTAGACAAATTATTTTCAATGACTTCTTTTTTACTTAGTCCTCTTTCATTAACAAAGCAAGGATCATCTATACCACAGATACAAATAGAATCTTTACCTAAAAATAATTTTATACATTCGTTATTAATTATATTCACACCAAAAAGTGATAATTTTTCATAAAGAATTTTATAATTTTCTTTTATACTTGCTTCATGGTTTCCAGGTACAAAATAAACCGGAGCTAGCCTTACAGCACCCTTAATAAACTCAGCAACATTTTTAGTATTAAAATTTCTCTTATCTATTATATCTCCGGTAATAAAAATAATATCAGGAGATTGATTATAAATTTTCTTAAGAAGTCTATTTTGATTTTTTCCAAATTTCTTGTTATGCAAATCGGAAATATGAACTATAGTATAGTTTTCAAACGAAGAAGGTAATTTTTTACTTGAAACTTCAAAAAAAGACATCTGAATAATATTGTTCTCAAAATAAATGAAAATAAATAACAGTACCAACAAGCATATCCATACCATTTTATTTCTCCCTTTCATTTTTCATAAAGCTTAATTATTAATCTTTATTATATTTTTTACATAAAGTCAAGTTTTAAATCTAGTTCAAACATTTAAACTATATTTAGTTTATACATTTGATAATTAATTCGGTATGATAAATCTTGAATTATTTTAAAATTATGGTATTGATTTTTTTATATATTATTTATATAATTAAACATATTTAATGAAAGGAATGATGTCTATGCAAAAAGAAATTGAAAAGATAGAAAAAATTTTATCCGACGAAAAATGTGTAAAAAAAATATTAGCTGCCAACACCAACGAAGAAATTAAACAAGTATTTAAAGATAACGGAATTATTTTAAATGATTCACAAGTTGAAAATACTAAGAAAGTTCTTGCAAATGCAGTAACAACTACTATAAAAGAATTAGATGATATTACAGAAAATGTTTCAGGAGGAAAAATTGATTCAAATATGGTAACAGATTACGCCGAAATCGGTTCAGGGATTGGTGCACTTGTAGGAGGAGGAATAGGATTAGTTGGAGGAGGACTATATGCGACAATTGATACTATTATAAAATCAGATAAGAAAGACGGGTTTATAAAAAATGTATGCAAAATAGCAGGTAAAACTGCATCCGCTGTTTTAATTAGCGGAATTACAGGGGGAGCCATAGGTGGAGCGGGAGGAGCAGCCTCGGGAATGGTTGGAAGCAATTTTAAAAGTTAATATAAGAAATAAATCTTTTAACTTAAAATTTAACTCTTTAAATAGTAAATAGGCTGTTACTAAATTTGATAGTAACAGCCTTATGTTTGGTTTTATCTCAATAAATTAATGAAAAATATTTAAAACTAAATTTAGTATAGTATCTATAAACAATACTAAGATAATAAACGAAAAAATTTACAAAAAACCAAGCCAATATAATTTCATAATTAACATCCGATCAGCTTAATTTTTACTTAATTAGTCAAATTAATCAAACAACAGTATAAACATCTGAAAAAGCTTGAAAATCAGTTTGAATTAATTTTGAACTTCCGGGAGGAGAGTATAAAAATTTGTCAATATGATTACCCTGATAAAAATATTTTACTTTAGGTTGCATTTCTATGTAATCAAAAGTATCAATTATAACTAACTTTACCTTCATTTTGCTCGGAACTATATTTTTAATATATACACTTGCTTGGCTTCCTACCTTCACATTTTCTTTAGGCTCTGCTAAACCAGCTAAATTTGGAGTTAGTTCTACAAATATTCCATATTCTTCTACCGACCTTACTATCCCTCCTACAGTTTCACCAATCGAAAACATAGAAGCGTTTTCTTCCCATGTTCCCAGTAATTCTTTATGCGTAAGATGAACGCGATTTCCCTCAAAATACTTGATTATTACCTTTATGTCCATGCCTACGGAAAATCTTTCATTTGGATGAGAAATCCTTGAAACAGAGATTGTATCAATGGGAAGAAACGATACTATACCGCATCCAATATCAGCAAATACTCCAAAGTTCTCCATATGAGTAACTTTCGCAGGAATAATATCTCCAGGATGAAGATTAAAAATGTAATTTTGCATACATATTTCTTGCGCTTTTCGCCTGGAAAGAATAGCAATATCTTTTCCAAACTCATCTTTTTCGAATCTTTCAATAACAAAACATACCGGCCTATTAACTTTTGAAATAACTGCAATATCTCTTACCGAGCCTTCTTTTATACCTATAGCACCCTCTTCGCGTGGTATTATTCCTTTCATTATTCCCAAATCTACTATTAGATTATGCTCACTATCACATATTAAAGCTCTTGATTCAAGAATTTTCTTGTTAATAAGCGCTTCTTCAAGTGTGGATCTTGAAGCTAAAGAACTTATGTTTTGAACTTTATCTATTAATTTTCCCTCAGGATAAAATTCTATCATTTTTACACCCTCCAGTTTATATTCTGCATACATAATCTATATGCCGAATGATGGGTGTAATATTCTAAACATGAATGTTTATTTTAGTTTCTTTTTCTTATTCCGTGATTTATTGGAATTAAACAATATAAATATGTAACATACAGCTAATACTACAATAAGTAAAAGAATAGAAATAAAGATTTTTGAAGTAACTATATCTTTAAACGTTTTAGAAATTACTAATAAATAACTCCTTTTAAAAGTTTCTAAAGAAATCAAATCAAAAGAATTTAGCTTTTCTCCTCTGTAATTAACTTCCGCTTTACCGATTTTGTCTCCTTTCGAAACAGGAGCATTTATACTATCAGGGATTTCATAATTCACGCTTATTTCTTCTTCATTTAAATCTTGGGGAATTACTATATGTACGTCACTGCTTGGTGCTAAAAGTAACTTATCTTTCCCAAAAGCAAACTCCATATTTATTTCAGTTAAGGGTAAATTTTTAGAATATAAAAGCGTAGATTTTAAACTTTTAAATGCCCAATTATACAAATTGAGCGTATCAAGCATTGCAAAATTTTCTTCAAGCTCTTTTCCTTGAGCATCACGTGTCGGTCCTCCCATCACCACAGCCAGATAGGTATTATTATCCTTAACGGCATAAGAAACAAGGCACCTTCCTGCATCCTCAATGTAACCAGTCTTTATTCCTCTAACCCATGGGCAGTAATATTTCCCTCCTCTTTTTTCATCTAACATACGATTTGTAGTTACTACCGGATCTCTCTCATCTCCAAAGATGTTACACTCACTTTTTCCTACTATATCAATAAATTCAGGATTTTGCATAGCATACTCAGTTATTTTGGAAATATCCAAAGCGGTACTATACTGGTTTTGATTGTAAATTCCATCCGGATTTGCAAAATGCGTATCATTACATCCCAGCTCCTGCACTTTTTGATTCATCATTTCTACAAATTTTTCAATACTTCCTCCAATATGATAAGCTAATACGGTGGCAGCATATCCGGAAGACGAAATCATCATACATTTTAAAAGATCATTTATAGATACTTCTTCTCCAACTTTAAGCTTTACGCCCGAGCTCTCGGGGTCTACACTTTCAAGCATTTCCTTAGATACCTTTACCTTGGTTTGATCTCTATCTGCAGAGTTTTCATATGTTATTATAAAAGTCATAATTTTTGTAAGGGAGGCAGGGCTGCGTCTTTTATTTATGTTTTTCTCTACAACCGGTAATTTTCTATTCCAATTAAGCATATATACAGAGTCGGAATTTAAATCATCTGGATAAAAATTAAATGCCAAAGACGTAGAGCAATTCAAAATGAAAATAAGTAATGCAAAAACATTAATAAGTAAAATCTTTTTTCTCATAAACTAACCTCTTTTTTATAGTAAAAGTAATGT
>CAKUYF010000024.1 GCA_934702115.1 uncultured Eubacteriales bacterium
CTCAATGTCTTTTACTTCAGCATTTTCATCATGAACCATGTTTTTGTAAAAATCTTCACTACTATATGAAACAAAATTGTCATTCTCATATATACCAATTCTGAATTTATTCAGTAAATTATAATCTATACTCGATTGATTTATTTGAGCGGATAAACAGCATCCTTTACATAATTTTATAAATTCATCTTTTGTTAATTCTATTTGTTTGATTCTAAAAAAATTAGAATACCCAAGCTTTTTATAAAAATTTTCTAACTTTTCACTTGCAGGCGATAAAAACGCACATTCATATCCGCTTTCCAAACATACCTTATGCGTATACTTAATAAGTTTAGTCATATAACCATTATTTCTATACTCAGGTGAAGTACACACTCCATAAATATATGCACCATTAAAATCATTTTTATTCAGCCTAACTTTTAATGGAATAACATGTAAAAGTGAAACTACTTTGTTATCTACAGTACATACATAGCAATTCTCAAGACTTAATTTATTATCAAGAAAAAATTTCACAAACCATTTTGGATCATCAAAGGATCTACTCATAATGTTTAAAATTTCATTAGTCATACTATGAGTAGCAGCTTTATAATCTTCCATTGTTATCCCTCCAAAACTGCCCTGTATTTTTCCAGAAGCATACTTGGCTTATAAGAAAGCTTTGATTTTCTGAGACCCGGTATTCCCATATCTTCTTCACGATTAACAAATTCAAATTCACTTTCAAAGCTTTGACAAAATTCGTTATTTATAACGCTATAAGCTCCTTCAAAGCTAGAAAACGCTTTTTCGAAATGAACCAGTAATACTTTAGAATTTATTTTTTCGCCTATTGTGCAAGCTATTATCTCATTGCTTGAATAAATTAAACCACCTACAAGCTGAAGATCTTCATAATTTTCTATAGCTTTCTTTATCGCCACGTATTCTTTTAAGTTAGATACTATTTTATTTTTTGTTTTTAAACTAAACCATTTTTCAAAGAACTTTAAACCTTCCTCTTTATTTTCAGAAGAAAGAGTAACATATTTCCAATCATATGTTTTTTTAAATTTTAGAATATGATTTCTTTTACCATGGTATTTTTTACCTTTTAAATTTGCAAGATCGGAAATTTTATAAATATAATCATAATTATCGCGATCTTCAGTATACAAGAATTTACCCGGAAACACTTTTTTAAGAAGCTGTACCTCTGAATGAATTAATCCTGTTAAATGAAGGTTTACTTTACTGCTTTTAAGGGAATTTAAATTTAAAAGCTCGATACCTTTTTTTAAATCTTCTTCGCTACTTATTCCTCTAGGAAATTCATATAGCGGAATTCGTTCGTTTATTTTTTTAAAAAACAACCCGTGGCTTTCACATACACTTATATTATAAGCATCAGACCATAAATAAAGCGTTCCAAAAGCCGACTCAGAACTTATATTGTCAAATGAATTTTTAAGCTTATGAAAAATTTTTCTATCCTGAATAGTAGGGCTTCGGAATTCTAATTCCATTAAATTTCACCTTCTATACAGTTAACTATTTCTTCATGAATTGACAGCTTAGACTTCATATTTATTCCGTTGCAACATTCTATTATAGACCACTTATCTTTCTTAGCTACATAATTTGCAGTACGCTCACAATTTTTAAGAAATAAAGTATTTGATTCATGAAGATCTTTTTTATCTTCATTTCCATTATATCTATTAGTTATTAGGGTTTGAGAAAGCTCAATCGGAACCTTCAAATATAAAACCAAATCAGGTCTTGGAAGACCTAACTTATTATATTCATAGTCATAAAGCCAAGCTAAATATTCCTCCCATAAATAGTCCTCCAGTTTACACATCTGATAAAATGCATTTGAAGTTGTATACCTATCGCAAATAACAGTACACCCATTTTCGTAATCTTTACTCCAACCTTTTTTAAAACTGGCAAATCTATCTATAGCAAAAAAAGAGGCAGCAGCATAAGCATTAACATCATTTGGAGCATTCCCAAATTCAGAATTTAAATACATTTTTATAAGCGAAGAAGAAGGCTGAGAGTAATCAGGAAAAGATAAATACTTTACTTTCTCTCCTTTATTTTTAAAGTAATTGACCAGCAAATTAGTTTGGGTATTTTTACCACATCCATCAAGTCCTTCTATTACAATTAATTTTCCTCTCATAATTTTAAAAGAACCACAATTTATATGTATATTGTCAGTCCTAAGATCACTCCTTTTATTTATAAGCTTTTAAAAAATTCACGAACCTTTAAAGATTCACCGCATGACATCTTTCCTTCAGGACATACTCCCTTTAAACATCCCGGTCCGGCATTAGTAAATATGTTGGGAGCTACTTCTTTAACCGCCTTTAACATTTTGCACGCTAGTTCTCTTATTTCCCACTGTGCTCTACTACAACACCTATGATCAAAAAAATTAAGTAAACTTCTTGCATTAAAAGTACATATTAAATTAGTTTCCCAGGCATTCGGAAGTACATATCTTGCGTCCTCTATTGATGATTTTTCTATCATTTTATTCTGATTTTTAATATCTGATACATTTTCATTCGACTGTTCCATATATTTTTTTTGAAGTATTTCTGTAAGCTTATTGTAAGATGCAAACAGACATTCCATTGCTTTGCAAAACTCTTCTTTTGCTTCCGGAATATTTTCTATCGAATGCGGAATAACGTATTTAATTTCTTTGCTCCTTACATACCTTTGACTTTGAACGCTATATGAGGCAATACGATGTCTTGTAATTTGAGCTAAAAGAGATCTTGAAACTCCTTCAATAGCGAAAGTAAAAGTAATATGCTCTAAAGGGCTTTCATGACCTAACTTCATTAATCTGGCGATAAAACTCGAAGTTTCTTCTTCGCTCAATTTTTCTAAAAGATCTTCCGGACTACTTGAGGAATAACAAAGCTTAGCCGATGCCGCAACCAGTTTTTCCGGATTAGGTGTATGAGATATTAATTTTATTTGCACTTATTTTTCCTCCCGAATTTTTATATACGTGTATACGCATAAATTATAACAATAATCCACAAAATAATCAATTATTGCTGCTAGCTTCAAATTATTCAGTTATTTAAAGAATAAATTCTTATATTATTCAAATACTAGAAAAGCACGAATTATATTTTTTATACGGTTTTAAAGGAAGTTTATTATGAAAAAAACTATAGTAGCTACAGCAACTCTTTTAATTGTTTTTGTTCTGGGAATGTATTTTATGATTAGTCAGCCAAAACCTAAAGAAGATTCCATTACTCCGTCAGCTTCAGAGTCCGCTTTAACTCCTGAAGAAACACCTAAATCTCCAACTCTCCACTCACATAATTCACCGGCTGAATCCAAGGTGTATAAATTGAAAAATTATAATGGAAATATAGCCGTATTCAATTCGGATAGTTCCGATCCAATCAGGATTACTTCAGTTTCAATTGAAGAGCTCCCTCCCGCCGACCAAGAATTATTAAAAAAAGGAATAGAAGTTTTTTCTGAAGAAGAGCTTATTACAATATTAGAGGATTATTGCAGTTAAATATAACTAATCAAAAATAGTTTTACTATAAATAATTGTTCTCTTGAATTTCTTCTTTATATAATGTATAATTAATATATATTTAATATTTATATATTAGTTTAACAGGTAATAAAGGAGGATTTATGGTTTCAACCTTATATAGTATGGGCATAAATGGCGTGGAAGCATTCTTAGTTAAAATTGAGTCTGACATATCTAAAGGAATGCCTACATGCGATATAGTCGGATTACCGGATAGTTCCGTAAAAGAATCAAAAAATAGAGTGCGAGCTGCAATGAAGAATTGTGGATTTAAATTTCCTATAGCCCGTATAACCATTAATCTTGCTCCTGCAGATATTAAAAAAAGCGGCTCGCTTTACGATTTACCTATTTTTATGTCTATTTTACGTGCCAGCAACCAGATTTCTAAAGAGTTAGACAGCAGTATTTTTATCGGAGAATTGTCATTAAAAGGAGATATTTGTGCAGTAAGCGGAGTACTTCCCATGACACTAAAAGCCAAAAAATTGGGATTTAAAAATATATTTGTTCCCTTCCAAAATGCAGAAGAGGCGTCAATAATAAAGGGAATAAACGTTTATGCCGTTAAAAACATATCAGAGCTTACAAGTTATTTAAATAATGATTCTGAACTTAAAGCTCACCCTCCTACGATAATAATTAAAAAACCGGAAAATGAAATTTTAGACTTTTCTCAAGTTAAAGGACAACCGGAAGTTAAACGAGCTTTGGAAATAGCCGCGGCCGGAGGACATAATGTGCTGATGATCGGACCACCTGGTTCAGGTAAAAGTATGATGGCCAAAAGAATACTTTCTATTCTCCCCGAAATGACTTTCAAAGAAATGCTAGAAACTACAATTATTTATTCAGCGTGCGGAATGTTAAAAAATGGTGAAGCCTTGG
This sequence comes from uncultured Eubacteriales bacterium, assembly GCA_934702115.1. GTDB lineage: Bacteria > Bacillota > Clostridia > Oscillospirales > Acutalibacteraceae > UMGS1491. The sequence continues at coordinate 4,469 of CAKUYF010000024.1, forward strand.
TAACAAAAAGACCTTTTAGAGATCCTCACTATACAATTTCTACAGCGGGATTATGCGGTGGCGGAAATCCTCCTCATCCAGGCGAAATTACATTTGCCCATAATGGAATACTTTTTTTGGACGAATTATCTGAATTTTCACGCCATACCTTAGAAACACTGCGACAACCTCTCGAAGATGATAATATTACAATATCAAGATCTCAAAGCACTATTACATTTCCTTCTTCTTTTATGTTTATAGCGGCTATGAACCCTTGTCCCTGCGGATACTATGGTCATCCTTCAGTGCCTTGTACTTGTTCAGCATTGCAAATTGAAAAATATATCTCTAAAATTTCAGGTCCGATACTTGACAGAATTGATATACATATCGAAGTTCCAAGCGTTAAATTTGAAGATTTAAGCTCAAATGATATAAATGAAACATCTAAAGAAATCAATAAACGTGTAAATAAAGCTCGAAGCATTCAAATCGAAAGATATAAAAATTATAATATCTTTTCTAATGTGAAACTCCCTTCTCATTTGATTGAAAAATCATGTAAGTTAACTCCCAATGCCGAAAAAGTGCTAAAAAACGCTTTTAACTCTCTCTCCTTATCAGCACGAGCTTATAATAAGGTATTAAAAGTAGCCAGAACAATTGCCGATTTGGAAGAAAAAGAAATTATAGACATTAATCATATATCCGAAGCTATACAATACAGAAGTTTAGACAGAAAATTTCTATTTCATTAAAATAATACTATAATTTTAAATTAAAATTCGTATAAATTAAGGAGTATTTTATATAAGTTTGAAAATTTCGTTGCTTTTCACTTGATTTAATTCAGATAAAATGTAAGAATAGATGCAATCAAAAAATAAGGGAGGCTTACATATTTGAAGAAAACTATTAAGCAAATAGGTTCATCAGTTGCAGCACTCTTAATGGGATTTTCTGCTTGTAATAATGTTGGCGCCGTTAGAATAGGTATGGATGATTTTAATAATAAAATAATTGATCATGCAAACTTTGACGGAGGAAATAATATTATAAAAATTTTTAATTTAATACAAAGAGATTTTATGAAGCATACGTTTGATATGGATGGGAGTATTAATTCTGGGCTAAAGTTAGACCTACCAATTCACTGTAGAATTTACGGATATACAAATGATAATAATATGTTCATTAACTCGAGCTCCTCTGTGATTTCCGCATGCGATTTTTTCAGAACATTTGTACGCAATATATTAATTCCTATATATACTGATAAAAGTAACTCTCCTGAAGTACTTAATGAGGCAAAATTTTTATTAACTTTAATCGGTCAACAATCAGCGAATGTGTTACAAAATTTACAGGCTCTTAGAAAAAACGGAGAATGCTCTAAACCAAGAGATCAAATAAATTATCATTCATATATAGTTTATAATTATTTAGAAGAAATTACTGTAATTTTATTTGAGTTATCAAGGTTAGAACCAGGTTTTAAATTTGGAATAAATCAAAATAATTAAACTAAGTTATTAATATCTAATTCATAATTATAAAAACTCTATGTAAAAATCGAGTACCATTCCTTAAATAAAAATAAATGTAAATAAAACTACAATAAAACACTAAGGCTGTCGGAAACATTAACCGATAGCTTTAATTATTTTTTCAGTTATATAAAATAATAGCTCCTTCATATATATAACTAAAGAGAAATGGAGGGGTAAAATCTCATGCCATTTATAAATCGTATTCCCGATAGGCAAATAATATCTGAATTTCAAAATACTGAATTGGAAGCCGGTTATGTATCTTCAATCAATCTTTGGGAAGTAATTATAAAGTTTAATGGCGACATAATGAATGTAGGGAAAGAGCTAAATATTGAAGTGGAAATAGTAAGTGATAACTATGCTATAGCTACTCTTACATTAGATAAAATTCCTCTTTTGATTCGATACTCAGAAGTTGAACACATAGAATCTCCTAAAACTTTAACCCTTAACAGTCTTAAAGTTGCAATAAACAAATCCTGTATAACTACTGTAAAATCTCCAGAAGACTTTAACTTATCCGGTCAAGGAGTAATAATTGGAATCATAGATTCGGGAATTGATTACACTCACCCGGATTTTATAAACGAGGACGGAACCAGCAGAATACTCTACATATGGGACCAAACTGAAACAGGCAAAATACCTTCAGGTTTCACTCACGGTGCAGAATATACAAATGAAGATATAAATGCTGCTCTTTCGAGCTCTAATCCTTACGAACTGGTACCGCAAATTGACACTATAGGCCATGGAACCGCTGTGGCCGGAATAGCAGCAGGAAATGGTCGTTCTTCTAATGGTGAAAACGCAGGAGTAGCACCTAAAGCATCTCTTATAATAGTTAAATTAGGCGAAAAAGGATTACCTTCATTCGCAAGAACAACTGAATTTATGAGGGCACTAAAATATGTTATAGATAAAGCTAAGGAGCTTAGAATGCCTCTTGCAATAAACATAAGCTATGGCACTAATGACGGCCCGCATAACGGTCAATCTCTTTTTGAAGCATTTATAGATGATATGGCTCAAAATTGGAAAACCTCCATAGTTGTCGCTTCGGGAAATGAAGGTGCGGCAGGGCATCACTATGAAGGTCAAATTAAATCCGGAGAAATGCAAGAAGTATCATTTTTTTACGCAGGAAAATTTTCTTCTTTCTATTTAACTTTATGGAAAAACTTTGTAGATTCAATAACAGTTGAACTTGTACTGCCAGGGGGACAGTCTACAGGAGAAATACTCTACTTCGATCTTACACGTACTTACACTATAGGCGATATTTCAGTACTTATAAATTACGGTCAACCGCAATTTTACAGTTCATTTCAAGAAATATTTTTTCAAATAAAATCAAATCGCGGTACCCCTCCTGTAGGAATCTTTACAATCAGAATACGTGCCGCCCAAGTAGTAGACGGAAGATACAATATTTATCTTCCTACCGTTGAAGAAGTATCTGAAGAGACATCTTTTACAATTTCAAGCACAAATACTACTCTTACTCTTCCTTCAACTGCTTTAAAAGTAATAACCGTTGGAGGATATGATTCATCTCGGAATATTATATCAGGATTTTCCGGAAGAGGTTATACTTTAAATGTGGTTTATACAAAACCTGATTTAGTAGCTCCTTCAGTTGGAATAGTTACAACAAAAGTAAATGGAGGATATACTACTTTCAGCGGAACCAGTATGGCCGCTCCTTTCGTAACTGGATCAGTAGCTTTAATGATGCAGTGGGGAATAATAGATCTTAATGACCCTTTTTTATACGGTGAAAGAATAAAAGCTTATCTTAAACTCGGAGCAAGACGTAACGAAAATATTTCTTATCCCAATAATGCGTGGGGGTATGGAAGCCTTTGTCTGGCAGATACTATGGCACAGCTAAGAAATTTTAACGGTTATCCATAATCAACTATAGAATCAGGTGAACTACATGGAAAATTTAACAGACGAACAAATTCAACAAATGCCTTTAAATGAATTTATAAAGCTGCCTTATACAGTAAGCTTTTATTACTGGTATACTCCTGAATTCCAAGATTTCATTTCTCAACGTCCTTACATAAGACTAGGTACTGTATTATCAAATTATATTGCAATACTTTATACTACAGAAAATCATATGGAAGAAATATTTAAAGAATTGGGATACGATGTCTTAAATGTTTATCCGGAAATTTACGGATTAACCGGTAGAGATGCTTTAGAAGCGGCAGAAATAATAAGAGTACAGGAAAGACCATATCTTAATTTAACAGGCAAAGGAGTAACTATAGCATTTATTGATACCGGTATAGATTATACAAGCCAGGCATTTAAGTATGAAGACGGTACTACAAAAATAAAATATATATGGGATCAAACTATTGAATCCCAACCCGAAGAAGATACTCTTTTCGGTACTGTTTATACTCAAGAGCAAATTAATTCCGCACTTCAGTCAGAACAACCTTATACCATAGTGCCACATCGTGATACCGTAGGGCACGGTACATTTTTGGCCTCGGTAGCAGCGGGAAGAGAATATCAAGATTTTATAGGTGCTGCTCCCGACTCAAATATAATAGCAGTAAAATTAAAAGGTGCAAGCGATTACTATAGAAAACAATTTTTGGTTCCAAAAGATCAAGAAAACGCTTTCGAATCTATAGATATTATGTTAGGAATAAATTTTGCCATAAATCGGTCTATACAATTAAATACCCCTTGCGTTATATGCCTAGGCATAGGAAGTAACTTTGGAGCACATAATGGACGTAATAGATTAGAAGGTTTTATATCGTTTGTTACAAATGCAATAGGAATATCGGTATGCAGTGCTGTGGGTAATGAAAGCAATGCCAGACATCATACAGACGGAACACTTACAAAAAATGACGATTTTTTTCCTGTTGAAATAAGAGTAGGAGAAAAAGCTAAGTCCTTAAGCGTTTACATTTGGTATAAAGGATGGGATAAAATATCCTTTTCTTTAAAATCACCTACAGGAGAAATCATAAATCGTATGCCTTTTTTCGTAGGAACAAACTATCAAAAAAGACTTATCTTTGAAAAATCGTTAGTAAAAATTTTATATCATCAAAACGGTAATAGATTTTCTATAATACAAATAGAAGATATCGTCCCCGGAATCTGGGAAATTCGTTTACACGGAGATGTAATAATTGACGGAAAATTTCACGCTTGGCTTCCTATGACAGGATTTATAAGCCCCGATGTAGAATTTGTATCCCCTACCCCTAATTATACAATTGTTATTCCCTCTACTTCGACCGGAACTATTGCTGTAGGTGCATATAATCACAAAGAAAACAGCCTATATATTAACAGCTCATGGGGTCCAACAGAAACTTTAAAAGTAGCACCTGATTTTGTAGCACCGGGAGTGAACGTATCCGGGTTCTTCCCCTTCGGTATGGGAACTATGACGGGTACAAGTGTATCATCAGCAATAACCGCCGGTGCTTCAGCTTTGTTCTTCCAGTGGGCAATCGTCCAAGAAAACGCTCCGTATACCACAGGAAATCGTCTCCGTACAATTTTAATCAGAGGCTGCAGCAGAGAAAATGGCAGAGAATACCCAAATGCTCAGTGGGGATACGGAACTTTAAATCTTATAGAAACTTTCAATACTTTAAGAGAAGACTAATCAATAAAAATAAATGCACAATTTGTTCCACGTTTACCTTCTGTAAACCTATGGGAGAACAGCAAATCATGATTGCACATAGTGCAAACATCTGATTTAAAAATATTTTCATTTTTCAATCCTTCTTTTAAAAGAAGGCCTCTATTTACTTCTAATAAATCTATATAAACTTTATTATCGTTTTTAGAAGATCGAATAAACGTATTCTGAATATTCAAATCAGAAAAATGCTCTAAAAGAGATTCAGAAACTTCAAAGCAACAGCTACCTATTCCCGGTCCTATTGCACATACTATATCTGAAAGCGAAGAATTATACTCAGATACAAATTTTCTGGCAAGCTTTCCGGCGATGTTTTGTACCGTTCCTCTCCAGCCTGCATGGGCTAACCCGACTACCTTTTTGGACACATCAATCATATATATAGCTATGCAGTCCGCATGAAAAGTAGTTAGAACAATTCCAGTTTCATCTGTAACCAATCCATCAGTCTCTTCAAACTGAGTAAAGTCATTTCGATTAAGATCTTTTTTACTGACTTTCATTATGGTATCCTTATGGACTTGAGAGGTTAAAGCCAATTTATTTTTTTGGATTCCCAAACAAGTACAAAATATATCATAATTTTCACTTACATTTTCCGACGTATCTCCAACTGAAAAGCTTAAATTTAACGATTTAAATTCATTCCTACTTACTCCACCTATCCTAGTAGAGTAACCGTGTTTTAT
>CAKUYF010000025.1 GCA_934702115.1 uncultured Eubacteriales bacterium
ACTTAAACCTTTGGAACACTTTATCTTAGAGTATTTATTAAAAGCATGCTTAACTTTGAAGTGAGCGTAGGTAGATATGATAAGTGATAATATCATAAAAACATAAGAGATGCTGTCATAATAATATCCATACATAAATTTATTCCTCCCTATTTAAACTCTTTATTAACCAGTATGATAAACTTTTAAATTAAATTCCTCATACTTTATTTTGATTATACAACATATTCCCACTCTTATCAAACTTACTTGGATAAATAAGAAACAGTCATACAAAATTTTCACATATTTAAAGTCTAGCTTGAACATACTATTTATATAAAAATATTATAAAAAATCCTTTTTAACTATTGACTTATAAAAACATTTAGTGATAAAATAACTCAGCAAACATGTATATGTTTTGTAAATTATATATAATTTTTAGGAGGATGAATACTATGCAACTTATACCTTATGATTTCGATTTATTTCACTCACCTTTAGATCATTGGCGTCCTTTTTCCAATATGAGGAATTCTTTAAGCACAGACATCATAGAAAACGATAAAGAGCTAAAAATTGTAATGGATATACCTGGAGTAAAAAAAGAGAATGTAAAAGTTACTTTGGAAAAAGGAATTCTTACAGTTTCCGCCTCAACTCACGGTGAATCAGAAGAAAAAGATAACGAAGGTAATTATATAAGAAGAGAACGTCACAGCGGTGAATATACACGTAGCTTTAGCGTAAGTGATGACGTATCTCAAGACGATATAAAAGCTAAAATGGAAAACGGAACTCTTACACTTACAATCCCTAAAAACGTTGAAAAAGAATCTTCTTCCAAAACTATTGAAATTGAATAAGCAGAAGTATGTGGGCAAAGAATAAATACATTTGCCCACTTATTTTAAATGTTAATAATCTAAACCCCTCAATCTATAATAGGTAAAGCAAAGCAGGTGAAAATGATGATGAAAAAACCGTCAATAAATAAAATAAAAGGCAAGTTAACAAAACTTCTTAAAAATCCAAATAAAAGCAAAAAAATAGATGAAAGCAAAATAAAAGACAAAACTTCTTTTAACGAAATAAAAAAAGCATATCAACAGGAACTAAAAGAATTAAAAGCATGCAAAAACGTTAAATTTGCGGATAAAAAATTCAACAAAAGTGACATGACTGAAGCTAAAGACTATGAAGAAATAGTGAGCAGCTTTAAATCTTCTTCAAATTTATTGAAATCAACTTTTCAATCAGAAATAAATCCCCTTTTAGAAAAGGATAATATCGACACTGAGGAAAAAGAAAAAATAAAAATTGAGATTCATGATCTTAAAGATTTGATTGTCAATTTCGCAGACGCTTTTAGAGACGCATATGTTTTCAGAAGGAAATTTAAACAGTTATATAATGAATATGATAAATTATTTAAAGAAGAACAGACAAACTATGAAACCGCAAAAAATAAATTGAAAGAAATACTTAAAAAGGAAAACGATAAAATTAAAGAAATTGAAGAATATGTCAAAGGAAAACAAAAAATAAACAGTACACACTTAAGAGAATATAAAGAAACCTTTTTAGATCAAAATAAAGATAATAGTATTAAGGATTTTATATCATCTGAAAACTATTTATCTGACTGTTGCGATAAAACACTTCGTGGCAAAGGTCCTTTAAATTTTAAAAGAGAAACTGCAAAACAACTCGGTATGATTCTAACTGGGCTTAAAACGCCTACCAAAAAGGAAAGAAAAAAGGCCGAGGAAGACCTAGAAACTAAGTCAAATAACGAATTAAAAATTATGAAAGAAATCATAAAAACAACACAGGATTTCTCTGAAACATTAGAAAATTATATTAATAACGCTTATAATGAATTAATTCAAATTCAAAAAAACAAAGATAATCTTGCAAGTAATAAAACTAATGGCAATAATAACGTGGCTGAACTTAAAAATATTTTTAATAAAAAGATAGAAGAAAGCATGGAATCTAAACCTTCAGCTCAAAGAAAAGTTGGAAAGTTAACAAAGGAACGATTAGAAAAATTTGAAAATAAAAAATAACCTTTTTAACCTAAAAGCCAATTACAAGCTTTGAAACACAGGCAATTATATAATATTTCTTAATTAAGGAATAAATCTTCATTTGTACAACATTCTCTTAATGCACTACATTTCATGACGAATATTAAATATTATAGGAGTTTTATATTTTAAAAGCTCTTTTAAATAATTTTGAAAACAGCTTTCTGTAAACACATCTACAGAAGCCGTTGCTTTGTTTAAAACAATAAGGATTTTACAAACCAAAATTAAAGCTTTTGAAATGCAAAAAAACAAGCTTTTTTGCACTGCAGAAATATTAATAACTCTCTATTTAAATTTTTGGTCACTAAATCTACGTATGGTCATTATCCATGTAAGTAGCCCTTTAAGAATTAAGTGAAATTTATCTGCCCGCTTTTGGAAGATTTTTAAATATAGAAATTATTTCTTTACAAAAACTTTTAAATAATTTAAAAACTTAAAAAGTGATTCATGCTTCAAATTTATCATCATATTTAATTAATCACTACCAAAAAATGATAAACTAATCACAATTTAAACTAAACATTCAACTTATATCTTCAACTTTATTTTCGCATATTTATTTTTTGTAGCGTAACCTCCGCGAATATGTCTTTGAGCCTTATTAATTTCCAAGATTTTCTTTACGTCTTTATACAGTGAAAAATTAATATCTTTTAGTCTTTCCGAGACATCTTTATGTACTGTAGACTTTGACACTCCAAAATATTTGGCAGCACTTCTAACTGTAGCTTTTTGATTTACTATATATTCGCCAAGTCTTAAAGCTCTCGCCTCAAGAATATCATTCACTGATTTCCCTCCCAAAATTCTACTTTATAGAGAATCTATATGTAAAATTTTAAGAGTATATGCCCCTTTATCTTTATTTAACACAAAATTATTTTATCTTCCGCCTAAAAATATTTACCGAGCTATATATTTAAGGGTATAAGCTATAGGATCAAATACTAAATGATAAAATTCATTTTGCAATTTTTCAATTTCATTTCTGATTTTCATATTTTCTTTGGTATCATTTGAGTAACACATTAATTTTTTTAGATTGTCAAACATTATTCCTAATCTTGATATAAGAATAGAATAGTCACTTAAAGGTTTCCTTCTTTCTATGGACGATAAAATCTCTATGCCCATTCTTAATTTTTGGCTTTCTTTATGTATATTTTCTTGAAATTTTACAGTATTTATTTTCTTATTCGATTTAATCTTGTTAAGATTGTTAATAAATCTTTTAATATTTAAGTCTATGCTTTCAAAACGATAAAATAAAACTGTTTCAAATAAATCTGGACGAGAAAAATACCATTCACACATTATCGCCTCACTAACATGATAATCTTTAAAATTTCCTGAGGATGATACTAATTTACTACTAGACATCACTGGGACCTGAAAAATAAAATTTTGTAAAACCAATATAGCTATCCATAAAACTATCTGTATATTTTTTTGCTGTAACATACTTTTCAACTCCTTAAATTAACAATTGTTATAATATGTTCATCAATATTAACATAATTATTTATAAAAATCAACTATTTTATACAAAATAATTTAGTCGACAAAAAATACATGCATAATAAAATGCATGTATTAATTAAACTCGCATATAAAATTATAATTCAAAATAAGTTATAAAGCATATTTCAATCTTTCGAAAAATACACAGCCTTTTTGCTTTAGTGTGTAAAAGGATGCATGATCAATATCTAAACAGTTTAATAATATATCTTCTTGAAAATATAGCTCTTCAAAACATCTTGGAATAGTAAAATATAAAATACTAGAATGTTCCATCCAATTTGTAATTAATGAATTTATATTATCTACTATTCGAGTCAGCGTATGGATATTTTTTCTTAAACTAAAAATTGAATCACCAAACTTATAATCCGTTTGTCCTTGGAGCTTATCATTAATTTTTTTCAAATAACTATTTAAAAACAATATCGTTCTATTTAAATGACTAACTATTCGAGAATTTACAAAGTTGAAGTCTACCTTTAATATTTTATATCCATAAATCTCATTCAAGTCGTGAAATTTCTCTGAATCTTTCAGCACTTTTCTTATATTATTATTCACAACCCAAACTTCATATACTTGGTCTGTACTATCCAATAAAGGAACTTGATTTATATAAGGAATTGATGCGGAATAAATATTAGTAGTAATTAAAAACAAAAAAATTATTAATCCCAATTTTCTAAATAAATTCAATATTCTAACCAGTCTCACCTCATATGTAATTATTTTTTCAAATCTAAACTTGAATCCAAAAACTTGTTATATTAAAATCCAAACAAAAAACCTGATAAAATCGTTTCAAACACTTATATAAAAACTCAAATGGCTTATTTAACTCACCTAAAATCACTATAAAGCAAAAACATCAACTATTTTTAATCATTCATTATCATAAATTTCCTTAAATTTTCTTTGTTCGATTTAATATAATTATTAATATCTATTATATCATCTAAATAATTACTGTATATTTGCTTTTGTTCATTTACTTCTTTTATTTCTCTTAAAAAAAGATCATTTTTTACAAAGCCTTCATTGCTTAACCTACTATCAATTTCCATATAGCAATCTACAGTATTCACCATGGAAACTAAAATTTGATGTAAATTAGTTTCCAGATCATTATAATTTCTTGATACTAGATCACCGCATGCTAAATTTAAATCTAAAACAACTCTTTCTCCTAATCTGAACATTTTTTTATCGATAGAATGATATAACTGTGAGGTTGTTTTTGAGCGGCAACTAGGCACAAAATTCCTAATAAGTACTCTAAAGTTATTCACCATGACCTCTGAAAATCTATTGTAATTTTCTTCTGACCTAATATTCCAATTAATTGAAGGAATCTCGATAGCATAAGAACTTATACCAGAACTCATTACAATTAAACCAGATACAATAGATCCAAAAATTTTTTTAGCTAATTTCATACACATACTCCTATTTTTTTAACATTCTAAAATCAAAATACAATTATGATTTTTAAATTTCAAGTAAGAACCATCCTTACTCAGAGAATTAATTTTTATTCTACATACTTAATTTTAAACTTAATTTAAGGAAATTCCTTATTAAATAAAAAGTTACAGTGCATTAAAAAGTAAAAAGTATTAATTCTACTTCCTTTAGGCAGTAAAATAATCGTGACATTAATATAATAGAATAATCATCAGGAATTGTATTTCCAAATTTTAATTCATATATTCTTTGCCTATATTTTATAGTATCCTCTAGACTTTGATAAGCCAGATTTAAGAAAAACTGAGCATCGGGGTACGCCTTACGCTCTATACAATAAAATGCTATACAAAGTGAGTCTTTAAAATTATGTATAGAACGCTTCATATTATAGCAAAGATTAAACCTAACAGGAAAATTTTCAAGTTTATTACCAATATAACATTTGAAGTATTTAAGAATTCTAATTATATCTTTTTTAATACAATCATCAAAATTTTTAGGATTAAAATTCATTTCTTTCTCTTTTTGTAAAATTTTATCTACTCTTGGGTTTTTTGCTTCTAATTTAACAAAATTATAGCCTGATAACACTAATGAAGAGACCATAAAACAACTAATAATCTTCTTTAAAAACTTCATAAATAAATACTCCTCTTCCACTAATTTTGATCTTTAAACTTATACTGATATAATCCACTGTATAAAAAACTCGCAAAAGTGGTTCATTTACAATCGTTTAATCATAATCGCTCCGGGGTTAATTAATTTATCATTAAGCTTTTTCTTGTCAGATTGTTTTTCATATTGTTCCAATGATTCTTGTATTTGTTGTCTATGCCTTAACAAAACTATACATGGAGGAGTTTCATTACCTATTAATTTGTTATTTATATACTTAAGAATACCTTTTAAATCTGCGATAACTTGCTCATTATTTTCTAACATAAAATTTCTATAAAGGCCGTCATTTTTTTGACTATATTCTACTTGCTCTTCTAAATTTAAAAAATTATAGAAAATACTGTTAAATACACATAATTTATTTAAAGCTTCATGCAAAACATTTCCTTCACAGTACTCACATCTTTGCCAAACTTGACTCAAACAATCATTACTTGAAGCTAATACACTACAATTACTAATTGCAAACGGTAACAAAGCAAAAATACAAGTTTTTTTAACTAATTTGGACAAATTCATTTTCAACCCTCCTAATTTAAAAATTTAATTCTCTATAATTATACATACTTAAATAAATTATGCAATACAAATTTAACAACTCGTCCAAAATTATTTCTTGTCAAATCTTTACTGCATCTATAAATATTTGTTAAAAATTATAAATATAAAAATAGGATTTCACAACATAATTTAAAAGTTATAGTTTGTTTTTTGTTTCAAAAATCCTATTGATAATGTTAATTAGCGTAACATCACTTTTGTTTAAACTATAAATTTTTAAATTAAAAGGTAAAAAAGTACAAGCAAAATGGGAAAATTTTCTTCCTCATCCATAAGTAAAAAAATAAGAACTAATATTAAAGTTTTATCTGTATCCTGAAGTACATCTTTTAATATTTTAGTTATTCCTTCAAAAGGAAGCTTACCACTTTTACCGCTATTAGGTGCCGAAGAAACACATTTAGAATTATCGTCATTATTTTCGGCATTTTTGACATTAATACAATCTTTAGAAATATTAGTATTTTTATTACCCATTTTTTTTTCTTCTATGCTATTACCCATTTCCAAACGAGAAGAATTACGATCCGATTGAGATTTAGCCTGCGTAGCTTTTGCACGTTTTATAGCAGCTTCTCGCATTTTTTTCATTTCCTCAAAAGAATTTCGACTATTCATAATCTATCCCTTCACAAAATACCCTGATTCTTTAAAAGAGGCAATATTTTAATAATCTGTAAAATTTGGGAAGAACTATCAAGTTTTTTACGTCGAGCTTCTGAAAGTAAAGGTCTAAGAGCTCTTAAAAAATTAGTATACTTATCCTCCTGTTTCATTGACGATAAAATAGGCATCACTTTAAGCATCATTTGCATTAATTCAAAAGGAAAAGGTGATTCTTCAGTTGAAGTTGAGTCATCTGAGTCTTTTTTTTCTTCGGAGCAATCAGATTCATCAGAATGTTCTGATTCCGAAGAACCCAACAGTCCGGAAAGTCCTTTTATAGTATTCATCATTTCCGGATCGCTAAGTATATCAGCGATTTTTCCTGTTAGGTCCTCCATGAAATTATTTACCCCCTAGAAACTTTTTGAGCAATTGTTGAGCCTTAGGTGTTGAAAGAAATTTAAGAGCTGCATCCTTGTCTGATAATAATCTTTTGACTTTTTTGGAATCTTCACTACTCAAATTTTTTAATAATTCTGAAGCATTACCCGTACTTGCGGCCTTTTTGATTTTCTCTATGTCCATACCAGTCTTTTCAGAAGCTTTTCTTAAGGCTTCTTCATTAATATTGTTAACATTAAAATTAGCATTCTGATTATCCTTAATAAAAATCACCCCATACACTTATTTTTTAAAACCAATATTAATCTTGGCTCTAAAATGTATATGTAAAATAAATAATTTATATGAGCTTTCTATGCGTTTTCATTGTAATGAATCTAATCTTTAGTTTACTGTTTCTCGCCATTTAAAAAAGTTATTTTCAAGTTAAAAACTTTCACGAATTTACACATCTGAAATAAATTGAATATTTTTTATAAAAAAAATATTGACACATATAAAATTATGTGATAATATGATACCAAAAGGTTATGGTTTAATAATTTTTATGTTCAAGGATGCATTTTAGTCTATAAAGAAAGGAGTTTTTATTATGGCGGATCCTTTTCTTGCGGAATTAAAGCAGTTACTAAAGACTATATTAACTGATGAAGACACAAGAAGAAAATTAGATGAAACAAATGATTTGAAGCAGATATATGATATACTCAAAACTAACGGATTTAGCGGTGATTATGAGGACTTCAAAAAGTCTATGTCCAGAATCTTTAAAATTTCAGAAGAGAAAATGGAACAAATTGCTGGAGGAGTTGCAACTAACCCTCCCTTAAGGAAGTTACTCGCTACCGTTATGACTTCAATGACCTTATGCGGTCCAATAATAGCTGCTCCTAATGCGTCAGCAGTTGAGGATATTACTTCGCCCACTTTTGTTTCAACTACTCTCAATGCAAATGATTTTTCAGATTCTAGTGGAGAAATGGACGAGAGTGAGAGTCTAGCCGAGAATATCAAAAAGTTTTTCCCGTATATGAGAATAACAAGTACCGAAGCAAGGAAGAGTGGAGGAATTCCTACACATCTATACAATTGCCTTTGGAATAAACTCGATGAAAATGAAATTGAGAATTTAGAAAATGTGCTTCCAGACAATAACCTTATAAACACAGATTATGAAGAATGGAAACGAGAGATGTGTAAAGGGCTTAAAGTTGATTATAAGAGCTTGAATTCTCTAATTTCAGATATTATAAATTCCAAAGGGGACACAAACTCTGAGCAAACAATATCATTTTCATTGTGCAATGGAAACAATATTTATAATATTCAAAAAAGATTTGTATTTTCCATAATTCTAAACGAGCTAAGCAGGCGAAATCCAGATCTCTACCCCACTTACTTTAAAATGGGCGAGGAAGTAAACAAGGATATTATTGTAAATGCTCTTACCGAGCAATCGAAAAGTCCGGCAGCGAGAAGTATGATGCATGTTATGCTTATGGCTCAGCTGGGGGATCTGAAAATTAATAGAAGATCCGATGTGATTCCTGCTGAAGAGTATGTGGCCTCAATGTTTAAGTATGGTGAATCAATTTTAATTCGTCATCCTTTAGGAATTAACAGCCAAAGCTCCAAAGATCTATGGCAGGCTATATACCCAGAAAGAAAACTAGGTTCCGAATGGAAAAAACGTGTTTCTTCGCACGGAGCTAAGGTAACAAGTGAAAAGGTAATAGAAAAAAAATACAGTGGGTTAAAAGCTATAACCAATGCTCCTTATGCATTTTTCACTGGTAATAACCAAGGAATAGGAATAAATATATCACGAAATAACGCAAAGCTGGATACGGCAGGACACCTTTTAGTTTATAATACGGAAAATAACCTAGGGGAGGCAAGCTTGGTTAAGCTGGAATCTGCAGGTCCCGGATCTACAAGCGTATTCGGCCACGGGCATGGATTAAACGTAAAATCCAATAAGATAAGCGCCGCTTGCCAAATCAAAGCTTTGAGCGAACATACTGCAAGGGACGCCGTCCACATAGATATGAGAGCTTCGAGTTCCCAAAAATTAATAGAATTAATAAAAAGTTTCGATAAATGGTTAGATCTTAACGATTCCAAACCGGAAGCTATGAGAGAAATGCTTGACAAATTAGCAGGATCTAAAATGTCTTTAGATGAAATAGGAAAGTTTATCAATAAGTATGCTGAGAGCGCATCTTGGAGTGATGAAGATTCTCAAATTTCTATCAAGGGCAACAATGCAACTACTAAAGAAATAATAGACGTTTCTTCATCTGATGAAATGAAAAACCTGGGAATAAGGATATTCAGTAATTCTAATGGGAATTATATGTACTATGTGGAGGATGAGTTAAAGCTTCAACACGTTTTAGGACCGAATGAAGCAAATAAGATTAAGTCATCACAGTTCAAGTGGAAAGAACTAAAGAGTAGCATAGATCCATCAAAATCGAATAGTAATGTAATGAATTCATACCTAGATGCTAAAATCAGAGAAGGTAAAATTAAACCGTTAAGTTATGAGACTTTTCTTGGTAGCGCTAAAAATGAAGAGTGGCTTAAAAAGAAAATGGAAAGCGCAAAGAATGAGTACACGAAATCAATAGCAATTCCTGGAGTTAAACTTTACAGGTCAAAAAGATCATCTTGGGGTATTTCATACACCGTATATGGATACATTATTACTGATATTGAGACATTTAGAAACTATGCAAAGCAAACTTTACACATAAGTGATGATGAAATAAAATTTGTAATTAATAATCAGAATTTATGGATGTGGACGAGTGGATCTTCAGGGCTTAGTATTAACAATTTACCCGTAAAATTCAGGAATGTCTTAAACTTGGTAAAAAATATGCATACCAATAATTTAAAGGATCCCAAATTTAAGGGTGACAATTTAGTTACTGAAATTCATCCGTCAAATGTAAAAAATGATAAAATAATTAGAGGTATATAAAACCAACATATAAATAGCTTCAATTA
>CAKUYF010000026.1 GCA_934702115.1 uncultured Eubacteriales bacterium
GGTACGCCCGGAGGGATTCGAACCCCCGACCTTTTGGTTCGTAGCCAAACACTCTATCCAGCTGAGCTACGGGCGCTTAAACATTTCAAAAGAATTATATCACGTTATTTTTAGAAGGTCAAGAGAAAATTTAAAATTATTTATAATTTTTTAAGTTTAAAACAATATTACTTGACTATTCAAATCTTTAATGGTAAAATTCTAAATGGTTAATTTAATACCAATCCTTACTTCGAATGTTTCTTTATATAGAAATGCCGAGGTCTAATGTCCAAAAGGAGGTGCAAAAAAATGTCAGAAAATAAATCATGTTATGAATTTGTTCTGGTGGTCTCAGTAAAATTAGGTGAGAAATCAGAAGAGTTGGTCGAAAAGTTTAAAAACTTAATTGAATCTAAATCAGAGCTTACTAACATCAATAACTGGGGAAAAAGAAAGCTTGCTTACCCAATAAATAAGGAAGCAGAAGGATTATACGTTGTATTTGAATTCAAAAGCGAACCCAGCTTCCCAAAAGAATTGGATCGTATAAGTGGAATAACAGATGGTATCTTAAGATCTATGATTGTAAGGAAATAGCTTTAAAAAAGGTGGCTAAATATGTTAAATGTTGTGGTTTTAACCGGCAGACTGGTAGCTGATCCTGAGCTTAAGCATACTCCTAGCGATGTAGCAGTTACTTCTTTTACAATTGCAGTCACTAGGCGGTTCGCTAAAACAGGTGAAGACAGACAAACAGATTTTATAGATATCGTAGCTTGGAGAAACACAGCTGAATTTGTATGCCGTTATTTTAAAAAAGGACAGCTGATCGCTATAGAAGGCTCTATTCAAACTAGAATTTACCAAGATAAAGAAGGAAACAAGAGAAAAGTGTTTGAAGTAGTAGCTAATAATGTACAGTTTATAGAATCTAAAAAGGAAATCGGAAATAATGAAATATCTGAAAAACCTATAGCTGAAAGTGTGGATTTGTCTGCGTATAGTAGCGGAAACGACGATGATTTTCAGACTATTGAATCGGATGATGATTTGCCTTTCTAAATTGAATTGAAAAAACTTATATGTAAGGAGGGACTGTATAATGGCAGAAAAGGTCGAAAAAACTGAAAAACGCGATTCTAGAAATCGTAGATCAAGAAAAAAAGTATGTAGCTTTTGTGTAGATAGGTCTTTATCGGTTATAGATTATAAAGAACCAACTAAGCTTAGAAGATTTATTTCAGAAAGAGCTAAGATACTTCCTAGAAGAATAACAGGTACTTGCGCTCAGCACCAACGTCAACTTACTACCGCTATTAAGAGAGCAAGATACTTGGCATTGCTTCCTTATACTCATGATTAACCATAGAGTAAAATACAATTGAATTGATTGCTCAGCGAGATAATCGCTGGGCAATTTTTTTATTTAATACATCTATAAGTTATAAGTGCAACAAAATACATTCTATATTATAAATTGATATATTATTGTTTATGTTAATAATTAATATTAAGAAAATAAAAAATAATAGTTTTTATTGACAATATATAAAAATATGCTAGAATGGTAATGGGTATTTAAATTAAATAACCCTTACATTTATAAAGGAGGTAATTTATTATGGCACTTATTCGGACTGATTATATACCTAAAGAATACGTTCAAGTAGTAACGCCTTTGGCGAATAAGAGTGAGCAAATACTCTCAAGAGGAAGTAGTTTGTTTGAAAACACTCATGAAGGTATCAGGGAAAATTTAGAACAAAACTATTCTAAGCTATATAATGAATTTAAAAAGGTAAATGATACCTTAGATTACAGATCGCATTATGAAAGCGCTGGAAGTGTAATGAACTTCATTAAAATGTGGCGTAAATTAGCAGATCCTATATATAATGCAGATAAAGGGTTGTTTGGTACTTCTTTTACTTCTAACTATTGGAGTTTAGTAAAAAAGGTAGATGATGAAATTATAAAATATTATAACACTAATAAAAAGTTACCCCCATTTGAGGATCTTATTGAAGTTTATAGATTTTGCTCCGAAGTAGCAGAAATAGAAGTGAATAAAATAAGTAAAAATCCCACAAGCCCAACATTATATTTAAAGTTTTATCATATAGGAAACTGTCAGCATATTTTAGGTAGAATTCTAAGTTCTTACAACAGCTATAAGTAATTAACTCGGCAATGCAAAATTTACATTCATATGGTGCACGAAAACAAACTGAATTTCTTATAATTGCTGATCCAAGGATATTCATAGAAAATCTAAACACTATTAAAAAATATTTCTAAAGATCGACGAATTGACTTTAAACGACGATCAGTTTGATAAGCTAAAAAACAATGATGGGATTAAAGAGTGTTTTCAAGAAAAAGGCATTAAACGAATTAATGTATCTCAAAATATGTTTGAGCGCCTACGTGGAGGCAATGTAGACGGGAAATCACTAGCAAAAGTTTTGGAAAAGGTCTATGGACTACGAATTGTGCATGATAACCAGGATGTTCTATCTTTATAAGATTATTGAACTTATATCTCAGGAAATTTTACTATAATATACACCAAAGTAAATACCATCTTAAATTCTACATTTAGGATGGTATCTTTTTTATATCAATTCTATTCTTTAGCAGATGTATATTTATCAATTAAATTCTTAAATTTTTCAGGAAATAAATTTTTAAATAATTTATATCTTGTTTGAGAATCTAAAAACTCTTGAATCGAAACTGACTGATTGACGCTATCCAACTTTAAAGCTTCTCTTCCCTCTTCAACTCTTCTTGGATCAAATCTAAATAAATTCCAATAGCCAGATTTAACTGCATTTTTCGCAGAAAGAATTGAATTTTTCATTCCACCTTTTATACCGTGATTTATACAAGGAGAGTACGCAATTATAATTGAAGGTCCGTTATAACTTTCCGCTTCTACAAAAGCCTTTATACATTGATTGTAATCAGCACCTAGTGATACGCTTGCAACGTAAATATTTTCATAATTCATAACCATAGCAGCTAGATTTTTCTTTGGAGTTTTTTTACCCGAAATAGCAAATTGGGCAACTGCTCCTTCAGGAGTAGCTTTCGATGCTTGCCCACCGGTATTTGAATAGACTTCAGTGTCAAAGACCAAAATGTTTACGTTTTCTCCTGAAGCTATTACGTGATCTAGCCCGCCAAATCCAATATCATATGCCCAACCGTCTCCACCAAATATCCATATAGATTTTTTTGAAAGTAAATCTTTATTATCTAATATATTTTTTAAAGTTTCAAACGGAATATCTAAATTTTCACAGCTCTCCAAATATTTTATCAAATTTAAAGAAGCTACATTATTTTCTTTTAAACTATTCAGTGAGTTAAGATATTTTTTACAGTAAATTTTAAGTTCTTCTAATTTAGTAACTTGATTTATTTTATTTACTTCATTTATTAGTCGGTTCCTCAGATACTTTTTTGCAATTGCTATACCATAACCAAATTCGGCGTTATCTTCAAAAAGTGAATTATGCCAAGCCGGTCCTTTTCCTTTAACAGTAGTATAAGCTGTAGAAGGAAATGAAGCACCCCAAATAGATGAACAACCTGTAGCATTTGCAATAATCATTTGATCGCCAAAAAGCTGAGTTGCCAACTTCGCATAAGGAGTTTCTCCGCATCCTGCACAGGCACCTGAAAATTCTAAAAGCGGTTTCTTAAATTGACTTCCCTTAACCGTGGTTTCTTTAAATTTTATGTTTACTTGTGGATAATCATTTAAATGCTGAGCATACTCAAAAGCTTTTTGAGATTCTGTTTCATGATAAATTTCTTTCATTTCAAGTGCTTTTTGTTGCTTCATTCCCGGACATACTTCGACACAATTTCCGCATCCCGTGCAGTCCTTTACTGAAATGTTTACCGAGAAATACAAATCAGGAATTCCAATCATATTTTTGTATTTTAATGAATCAGGAGCAGAAGACACGTCATCTTGTGATAAAGCGAAAGGTCTTATGACTGCATGTGGGCAAACATATGAGCATAAATTGCATTCTATACAGTTTTCCGGTTTCCAGCTTGGAACAAAGCTTGCTGTCGAACGTTTTTCATAAGCCACAGAGCCTAAAGGAACACTTCCGTCAACATAAGGTAAAAAAGCTGACACAGGTAGTTGATTACCCTCTTTTTTATTAATAGGTACCGCTACATTTTCAACATAATCCTTTATTTTATCATTTTCATACTTAAAGCCGGGATATTCATTTTCAATAGGTAAATACTTCCAATCATCGGGAATAATTATTTTTATTAGTCTTTTCATTCCCTCTTCTGCACATAGATTATTTATTTCTACAACTTTTTCACCTTTTTTACCGTAAGAATTTAAAATAGCCGATTTGATTAAAGAAAGAGCTTTGTGAGGTTCAAATATATTAATTATTTTAAAAAACGCCGCTTGAAGAGCAGTATTTACCCTTCCTCCAAGACCAAGCTCTCGGCTTATCTCAGTAGCATTAAGAATATAAAAATTTATATTTTTTTCTGCTAACACTTTTTTTATTTTATTCGGAAGTAAAGCTTCCACATTTTTTTCATTTATATCAGAATTGAGTAAGAAAAATCCTCCGGGCTTTAAGTCCTTCAAAATATCATATTTGGATATAAAAGAAGAAGCATGGCAAGCTACAAAATCCGCTTTATCTATGTAATATGTGGATTTTATAGGCTCGGGTCCAAACCTCAAATGAGATACCGTAGTTCCTCCGGATTTTTTTGAATCATAAGAAAAGAAACCTTGAACATTTAAATCAGTATTATCTCCTATAATTTTTATAGAGTTTTTGGCAGCTCCTACAGTACCATCAGAGCCTATACCCCAAAATTTACATGAATACGTACTTTTGGGGATCGTATTAATATTGTCTTGAAACTTTAAAGATAAATGAGTTACATCATCATTTATTCCAACAGTAAAATTATATTTTGGCGCTTGAGAGTTCATATTTTCATAAACGGAAATTATTTGCCCGGGAGTGGTATTTTTGGAGCTTAGCCCATATCTTCCTGAGTAAAGCTCAAGTTTTTTTTCAGTAATGCGGTTTTTCAAAGCCGCTAAAACGTCTAAATATAAAGGTTCCCCAATAGCTCCCGGTTCCTTTGTTCGGTCTAGCACTGATATTTTTTTTACAGAAAGCGGCAGCACTTTCAATAAGTGATTTTCAGAAAAAGGTCTGTAAACTCTTACTTTGATAAGTCCTACTTTTTCTCCTTTTGTAATCAAGTAATCTACAACCTCTTCAATCGTTTCGCATACAGATCCCATAGCAATTATAACTCTTTCCGCGTCTTTGCTTCCATAATATTCGAACGGTTTATATTGTGTATGGTACTTACTGTTCAGAATGTCCATGTAATTTTCTATAAATTGAATTGATTTATTATAGTAAATATTGGAAGCTTCACGATTTTGAAAATAAACATCATCATTTTGTGCAGTTCCTCTAACTATAGGATGCTCCGGATTAAGAGATCTACTTCTAAATTCATTTAGTGCTGTCCAATCAAATATTTCTTCAAAATCCTTATAATCCGGGATACAAATTTTTTGGATTTCATGCGAAGTTCTAAACCCATCGAAAAAATGAACAAACGGTATGCGACTGCTTATGGTGCTTAAATGCGCTATTACAGACATATGAGCAGCTTCTTGAGGATTATTCGAACATATCAGTGCATAACCGGTTTGGCGGCAAGCGTAAACGTCAGAATGATCCCCAAAAATAGAAAGAGCATGTGTTGCAATACTTCTTGCCGCTACGTGAATAACACTTGGAAGTAGTTCCCCAGCTATTTTATACATATTTGGAATCATTAATAATAATCCTTGAGATGAAGTAAAGGTAGTAGCAAGAGTGCCCGCGGAAAGAGCACCATGAATTGCACCTGCCGCCCCTGCTTCGGATTGCATTTCAGTCACCTGAACTTCAGATCCAAAAATATTCTTTTTCCCTAAAACCGAAAATTTGTCAACTTGTTCCGCCATAGATGAAGACGGAGTTATAGGATAAATTGCAGCAACCTCCGTAAAAGCATAAGCAACTTGTGCTGCTGCAGTATTTCCATCAACCGTAACTATATTTTTACCTTGCATTATAACAGTACTCCTTGAATTTAATTAGTAAGCTTTAGCCCAATAAACATCATATTTTGCATTTTCTCCACAGTTTACACATTTATTAGAAATACTTGCAGTTTCGCTAGCAATACATCTTGAAGTAAATGATGTATTATCTTTTATTTCTTTCTCACATTTTTCACTTCCACACCATGAAGCACGTATAAATCCGGAATTCAAAGCAAGTTTATTAAATTCTTCTTTATTTTTAGCCTCATAAGTCATTTCATTTCTTCTGGAAATAGCTTTTGAGTACATGTTATTTTTAATTTCTGTTAAAAGTTTAGGTATATATTCCCCTAACTTATCTAAAGGGATAGTAACTTTCTCAAAGTTATCTCTTCTTACCAGTACACACTGATTTTTTTCTATATCTCTAGGACCTAATTCAAGTCTTAGAGGTACTCCTTGCATTTCATACTGAGCAAATTTCCATCCCGGAGTTTTATCTGAGTCATCAAGCTTTACTCGGCAAATGCTCTTTAAATTACCTAATATCTCTTGAGCTTTTTCTTTTACTCCGCCTTTATGAATTGCAATAGGAACTATAACTACTTGAACCGGGGCAATCGCCGGAGGAAGAACTAATCCTCTGTTATCACCATGGACCATTATAATTGCTCCAATAATTCGTGTAGTAAAACCCCATGAGGTTTGATAAGCAAATTCCGATTCATTATTTCGATTTTGAAATGAAATATTAAAAGCTTTGGAGAATCTGTCACCAAAATAATGACTGGTTCCCGATTGCAGTGCTTTTCCATCATGCATTAAAGCTTCTATAGTATAAGTTATTTCTGCACCTGAAAATTTTTCACTTTCTGTTTTTTTACCTTTAATCACAGGTATTGCAAGCTCTTTTTCACAAAAATCTGCATAAACGTTCAGCATTTGTTTTGTTTCTCTGATAGCTTCGTCAGCGGTTTCATGTACAGTATGACCTTCTTGCCAATGAAACTCCACCGACCTTAAAAAAGGTCTGGTTGTTTTCTCCCATCTTACTACCGAACACCACTGATTGTAAAGTTTGGGCAAATCTCTCCACGAATGAATCTTTTTTGAAAAATGATCACAAAACATAGTTTCTGATGTAGGACGAATACACAAGGGTTCTTGAAGCTTTTGATCTCCTCCGTGTGTTACCCAAGCTACTTCCGGTGCGAAGCCTTCAACATGATCTTTCTCTTTTTGAAGAAGACTTTCGGGTATAAGCATAGGCATTGAAACATTTTGATGCCCTAAATCTTTGAATTTTTTATCTAAAATTGAAACTATGTTTTCCCAAATAGCATATCCATAAGGCTCAATTACCATACAACCTCTTACTGATGAATAATCCATTAGTTCTGCTTTTCTTACTATATCTGTATACCACTTTGCAAAATCTTCATCCATTGAGGTTATTTCTTCTACTAATTTTTTTTCTTTAGACACCTTAAATTACACTCCTTCACTTAATTCGTATATTACATTATTAATTATACACTATTCAACTTATATTTTAAACTTTTGCTGTTCATATATAGAGCGGAAGAAGCGTAATAAATTATAATTAGTTTGACACATTTAACCTAGCTAACTTTGAAATCAGGTACTCACAGGTTTCCTGCACACAGGGCAATCATGATTGTTGTAATCATTATACCATGTTTTAAAGCATTCTTTGTGAAGTGAATGTCCACATTTAAGCGTGACAACATCTTCGTCTGATAAATCCATTTTTTCCAAACATATAGGGCATTCCTCTGTAGCTGAGCCTTCAATTGAATCAATAAACGATTTCAACTTTTCCTTTTGGAAACTTTGCATCTCATTATATATTTCTTTTTGATTTTTTATCATTTTTAAAAACTCGGTAACTTCTTGATTTAAACTAATTGCTTTTTCTTTATCATTATCACACCGTGAAAATTTGGTTGAAAAATCGATTTTTTTGTATTTGCCAACGGTTGCTTGAGGTAAACAGATATTGAGTTTTATCTCATTAAACTTTTTACTTTTAATTATATCTTCTAATTTTTTAATAATTGCTCCACATTCTTCTTTTAAAACTAACTGAGAAAAAAGTCTCTCTGCTTTTTTTAAATTTTCACTAATGGTTTTAAAATGTTCTTTAGTCTGCTTATAATCTAATACTGCACCGAAAGTAATGATAAATTTAGCTTCGTAAATACTTATGCATCGATCACTAAGACTTTTAAATGAATTATGAACTGATCTTAACACCACGAGTTTTAAACAATCAAAGTTCTCTTTTTCTATGAGATCTAAACTTTCTTTTAAACTTTCTGATCTTTTCACTAATGAGTCTAAATAAGGTTTGCTTTTGCTTTTAAGGGAAGATATACTTGACTGTTCGGAACAAATTTTTATAAGAATGTCGCATTCTTTTTGAATATGAGAATAAAAATTTTTTAAACTACTTTTCGAATCTGTTTCAAATTTAACTTGGGAAATTTTGTTGAAAAATTTTTTTCTTTTCTCATCAATATCGCTTTTCTTTCCTTGTAATATTATTTTACCTTTTTCAATTTCCTTTTTTATTCCGTTTTCTTTTATATTTCCCATTTCTTTTTTAAACATACCAATTGTATCTATAATTTTCACAAAACTCCCTCCTTTATTATATAAAACATACATTGGGTATCATAGCATATTTAAATAAGTTAAGCAATTAGAGAAAATTCATTTTTGTAGATATAATAATATAAAAATAAAAAGTGAGAAAACAGTATAAAAAACCGTAAAATAATTTAAAATAAAGAGATTTCCCATAGAAGAATTAATTTCTTCTTGACACCTAAATTAAATAAATGATAAAATAATATCATTCAAAATTTAAAAATATAGGAGGAATGAAAATGTCTACATACATGCCAAACTCAAGTTCAGTAGAACGTAAATGGTATATTATAGACGCAGCCGGAAAACCACTCGGTCGAACAGCTGTTCAAGCAGCGAATTTACTTCGCGGAAAACACAAACCAATTTTTACACCTCATGTGGATTGCGGAGATCATGTAATTATTATTAATTGTGATAAAGCAGTTTTAACAGGTAAAAAACTTACTCAAAAGTATCACTATCACCATACCGGATATATCGGTCATTTGAAAAGTATCAGATACGATGCTCTAATGAAAAAAGCTCCTGAAAAAGCTATGCAGATGGCTGTAAAAGGAATGCTTCAAAAGAATTCTTTAGGACGTAAGCAAATTGTAAGACTGCGCGCTGTAGTAGGAAGCAATCATAAGCATGAAGCTCAAAAACCAGAGATTTGGAAAGATATGGAGGGAAATAGATAATGTACGGTACAGTTCCATTTTTTTATGGTACAGGAAGAAGAAAACAGTCTGTCGCTCGTGTTAGACTATATAAGGGTACAGGAAAAATAATTATCAACGGAAGAAATATTGACGATTATTTTGGTCTTGAAACACTTAAAGTTATAGTTCGTCAGCCTTTGGTTCTTACATCTAATGAAGATAAGTTTGATGTAATTTGTAATGTAACAGGTGGCGGAGTCACAGGTCAAGCAGGAGCTATCCGTCATGGTATCTCCAGAGCACTCCTAGAATGTAATGCAGAAAAGTTTAAGCTTAGCCTTAAAAAATCAGGATTCTTAACTCGTGATCCAAGAATGAAAGAACGCAAGAAATATGGATTAAAGAAAGCTAGAAAAGCACCTCAGTTCTCTAAGAGATAATTTTCAAATGTTGAAGTTGGGATTGTTATTAAGATTAGTCAAAATTTTTTAATAAATATTTACCAATATAAATAAGAGAAAATTTATTTATGAATCGAGCTTGGTTTTTAAATTTATGAATGATTACAAAATTATAACTGATTCAACCTCAGATTTACCATTAGACATTATTAAATCGCTAGATATTGAAGTAATTCCTATGCAATATGTAATGGAAAATAAGATTTATTATGATGATCAGTTAAATACAAAAGAGTTTTATGATCGTATAAGAAACGGAATTTTGCCGTCTACTACTCAAATAAACGTTGAAGAGTTTAAACGATATTTTTCTTATCATCTTGAAAAAAATAAAGATTTAATTTATATAGGTCTTTCGTCAAGTTTTAGTGGAATGTATAATAA
>CAKUYF010000027.1 GCA_934702115.1 uncultured Eubacteriales bacterium
GGCAATTTAGTGCTGGATTTTATTGACTATACTATGGATATTCATCACCCAAATTATGATATAAACGAATGCAAAGAAAGAGATACGACTTATGCTGTACCTTTAAGAGTTACGGCAAGATTACTGAATAAAACAACCGGTCAAGTAAAGGAATCGGAAGTTTTTATGGGTGATTTTCCGATGATGACCGAAAGCGGAACTTTCATTATAAATGGTGCGGAACGCGTAGTAATATCTCAGCTTGTAAGGTCGCCGGGCGTATACTTCAAAATGGAATATGATAAAACCGGAAAGGAACTTTACAGTGCCACTGTAATTCCTAATCGCGGAGCGTGGCTTGAATATGAGACTGATGCTAACGATATAATGTACGTAAGAATAGATAAAAATAGAAAGATGCCTCTTACTGTTTTTATACGTGCTATGGGACTCGGAACAGATGCTGAAATACTGGAATATTTCGGAGAAGACGATAGAATAATAGCTACATTGGAAAGAGATCCTTGCGAAAATATGGAGGACGCTTTCTTCGAAATTTATCGTAAGTTAAGACCCGGTGAACCACCTACTCTTGAAGGCTCTCAGGCACACATAAATTCTCTTTTATTTGATGCCAGAAGATATGACTTATCACGCGTTGGTAGATACAAATACAATAAAAAATTAGGTATGGCTTCTCGTCTTAAAGGTTTAGAACTTTCAAGACCGATTCCTAATCCTTTGACAGGCGAAATAATAGCAGATATGGGAGAAGTAATATCCAATGAAAAAGCACTTCAAATTGAAAATTCCGGGGTGTGTTCTGCTTACGTTAAGCTTGGAGATAAGGAACTGAAGATCATATCAAACGGTATGGTTGATATAAATTCATTTGTGGATTTTGATGCTGAAAAAGAATGTGGAGTACATGAAAAAGTAAGATTTGATGTATTATGTGATATTTTATCCTCTTGTTCCACTCAAAAAGAAATAAGAATAGCCATAAAAAATCGTATCGACGAGCTTATTCCTAAACATATTATAATAGATGATATTTTTGCTTCTATTAACTATATAAATTGTCTTAATAATGGAATTGGAGTTACCGATGATATAGATCATCTGGGTAATAGAAGAATTCGTTCTGTAGGAGAACTACTTCAAAATCAAGTCAGAATAGGATTTTCAAGACTGGAGAGAGTTATACGCGAAAGAATGACTCTTCAGGCTCAAGATTTGGACGTCATAACTCCAAATGCTCTAATTAACATAAGACCGATAGTGGCGGCCATAAAAGAATTTTTTGGTTCTTCACCTCTTTCTCAGTTTATGGATCAAACAAACCCTCTTTCTGAACTTACTCACAAGAGACGTTTATCTGCATTAGGTCCAGGAGGACTTTCAAGAGATAGAGCAGGATTTGAAGTCCGTGACGTACATTATAGTCATTATGGTCGTATGTGCCCGATTGAAACTCCGGAAGGACCAAATATCGGACTTATATCTTATCTTTCCACTTTTGCCAAGGTAAATGAGTACGGCTTTATAGAAACTCCTTTTAGGAAAATAGATAAGTCTACCGGAATAGTTACTAAGGACATCGTTTATATGACTGCTGATGAAGAGGATGATTATATAGTTGCTCAAGGAAGTGAGCCTCTGGATGAAGATGGAAGATTCGTTAATTTAAAGGTAAATGGTAGATATAGAGATCAGTTCGTGGAAGTAGAACGTGAAAAAGCTGATTACATGGATGTTTCTCCTAAAATGGTTGTTTCTGTAGCTACTGCTATGATTCCATTTTTGGAAAATGACGATGCTAACCGTGCATTAATGGGATCAAACATGCAAAAGCAAGCTGTTCCGCTTTTAAAGTCCGAAGCTCCTATTGTAGGTACAGGAATGGAATATCAAGCGGGAGTTGATTCGGGAGTTTGTATTTTAGCTAAGGAAGACGGAATCGTTAAAAGCGTAAGTGCAGACAAAATATGTGTAAAGTACGACTCAGGAAAAGAAGAAGATTTTGAGCTAATCAAATTTATGCGTTCCAATCAAAGTACATGTGTAAACCAAGTTCCGATAGTTTCAGCAGGTTATAGATTTAAAGCTAAAGAAGTGTTAGCTGACGGTCCTGCTACATCCGGCGGAGAGATAAGCTTAGGTAAGAATGCTTTAATAGGATTTATGACATGGGAAGGATATAACTATGAGGACGCAGTCTTAATAAGTGAAAAAATAGTTAGGGAAGACGTTTATACTTCCATTCATATAGAAGAATATGAAATAGAGTCAAGAGATACTAAATTAGGTCCGGAAGAAATAACCAGGGACATACCAAATGTAAATGAAGATTTACTTAGAGATTTGGATGGAGATGGCATTATCCGAGTAGGAGCCGAGGTACGTGCAGGTGATATTCTGGTAGGTAAAGTAACTCCAAAGGGTGAAACAGAGCTTACAGCGGAAGAACGTCTTTTAAGAGCTATTTTCGGTGAAAAAGCCAGAGAAGTAAGAGATACTTCATTAAGAGTTCCTCATGGTGAATATGGAATAGTGGTAGATGTTAAGATATTTACGCGTGAAAACAGTAAAAATGAGTTACAACCCGGAGTTAATAAAGTTGTAAGATGCTATATTGCACAAAAAAGGAAAATTTCAGTAGGAGATAAAATGGCAGGTCGTCATGGTAACAAAGGTGTTGTATCAAGAATACTTCCTGTTGAAGATATGCCATTTTTACCAGACGGAACGCCTTTAGATATAGTTTTAAATCCGCTTGGAGTTCCTTCACGTATGAATATCGGGCAAGTTTTAGAAGTGCATTTGGGTTATGCGGCAAAAGCGCTAGGCTGGAAAGTGGCTACTCCGGTATTCGATGGTGCACGTGAAAAAGATATATTTGAGTGCCTTAAAAGCGCTGGTTACGATGAAAGCGGAAAAGTAAGATTGAAGGATGGTCGTACGGGAGAATATTTTGATAATCCTGTAACAGTAGGTTATATGTATTATCTTAAGCTTCACCACTTGGTAGACGATAAAATTCATGCTCGTTCAACCGGACCTTATTCACTTGTTACTCAACAACCCTTGGGAGGTAAAGCTCAGTTTGGTGGTCAGCGCTTTGGAGAAATGGAAGTATGGGCGCTTGAGGCTTATGGTGCGGCATATACTCTTCAAGAAATTCTTACTGTTAAGTCTGACGACGTATCCGGGCGTGTTAAGACATATGAGTCTATAGTTAAGGGGCATAATATCCCAAGCCCTGGTATACCGGAATCATTTAAAGTATTAGTAAAAGAACTTCAATCCATAGGTCTTGACTTGTCTGTACTTGATAAAGATAATCAAGAAATTGATCTAAAACGTGATTTTGACGAAGATGATGATATCGGGCTATCCATTCAAAAGGATATACTTGGTCCGGAAGTTATGGAAGAAAATGATAGCAAGGAATATGGAATAGAAGAGATAAATTTTTCAGAAAACGAAGATGACGATGAAGATACTGATGAACTTGATAGTGATGTATCCTGTGAAGAAAATGAAGAAGAAATTTAATTTTCTTCTTCACTAGGGATTGATTTTTTGTGATGATTATGACCATAAGATTATAATAATTCTTAAGGAGCTATGGTATGGATTTTAACGTTTTTCAATCAATAAAAATAGGATTGGCATCTCCAGATAAGATACGAAGCTGGTCTTATGGAGAAGTTAAAAAACCTGAGACTATAAATTATAGAACTTTAAAGCCGGAAACAGATGGACTTTTTTGTGAGCGTATATTTGGACCTCAAAAAGACTGGGAGTGCCATTGCGGTAAATATAAAAGAGTAAGATATAAAGGCAAAGTATGCGACCGATGTGGCGTAGAAGTAACCAAGTCATCTGTTCGAAGAGAACGTATGGGTCATATTGAGCTTGCTGCTCCTGTGTCTCATATCTGGTATTTTAAAGGGATACCTTCACGCATGGGACTTGTTTTAGATATTTCACCTCGTATGTTGGAAAAAGTATTATATTTTTCAGTATATGTAGTTATTGATCCGGGCAATGTGCCAGAGCTTTCATATCAGCAATTTTTAAGTGAACAAGAATATAGAGATCTGCGTGAAAAGTATGATGATGATTTTGAAGCAGGAATGGGGGCAGAAGCCGTCAAAAAGCTACTTCAAAATATTAACCTGGAGGAACTTTCTAATGAACTGCGCGAAGAGCTGGTAACAGCTACGGGACAAAAACGCTTAAGAATTCTCAAACGTTTAGAAGCAGTTGAAGCCTTTAGGTGTTCAGGTAATCTTCCTGAATGGATGATTTTGGATGTACTTCCTGTTATACCTCCGGATTTACGTCCTATGGTACAGCTCGACGGAGGAAGATTTGCAACTTCTGACCTTAACGATCTTTACAGAAGAGTTATAAATAGAAATAATCGTTTAAAGCGTCTTATGGTATTAGGTGCACCTGATATAATAATAAGAAACGAAAAACGTATGCTTCAAGAAGCTGTAGATGCACTTATAGATAACGGTCGCAGAGGCAGACCTGTAACCGGTCCAAACAATAGACCTTTGAAATCCCTTTCTGAAATGCTCAAAGGTAAGCATGGACGTTTCCGCCAAAACTTATTGGGAAAACGAGTAGACTATTCTGGCAGATCGGTAATAGTTGTAGGTCCTGAGCTTAAAATTTATCAGTGCGGTCTTCCAAAAGAAATGGCACTTGAACTGTTTAAACCTTTTGTAATGAAACGTTTGGTAGAAGTTGGAGCAGTTAATAATATAAAGGCTGCCAGAAAAGCTGTAGACAGATGCAAGCCTGAGGTATGGGATGCACTGGAAATAGTTATAAAGAACCACCCAGTACTTTTGAATCGTGCACCTACCCTTCATAGGTTAGGAATCCAAGCATTTGAGCCTGTTTTGGTCGAAGGAAGAGCTTTAAAATTGCACCCGCTAGTTTGTTCCGCATATAATGCAGACTTTGACGGCGACCAAATGGCAGTACATGTACCTCTATCCGCTGAAGCTCAAGCAGAGGCAATGCTATTGATGCTTTCTTCAGGAAACTTACTTAAACCTTCAGACGGTAAGCCTGTTACTGTACCTTCACAGGATATGGTTTTGGGATCTTACTACCTCACCATGGAAAAAGAGGGAGAAAAAGGCGAAGGAAAAATTTTCAGAGACTTTAATGAAGCTTTAATGGCATATGATTCTAAAGATATTACTCTACATGCAAAAATAAAAGTCAGACACTATTTATCTGACGGCACTTCTAAAATTATTGAAACTACCGTTGGAAGAATAATTTTTAATCATTCTTTGCCTCAAGATCTTGGATTTGTAGATAGAACAGACCCGGCAAAAGTAGCCGATTTAGAAATCAATTTCTTGGTGGGTAAGAAGCAGCTTGGAAATATCGTAGACGCCTGCATAAAGATTCATGGTACTCAGAAAACTTCCGCTATTTTAGACAAGATAAAATCCATAGGATTTAAGTATTCCACAAGAGGTGCAATTACAGTAGCTGTAGGGGACGCAGTCATTCCTCCTGCTAAAAAAGAAATAGTCGCTAAAGCGGAAGCAGAAATTGATGGAATCTTGAAAGAATATAAGCGTGGATTATTTTCAGATCAAGAAAGAAAAAATCATACTCTTAAGATTTGGGAAAAAGCTACTGAAGATGTTTCACATGCTCTGCAGGAAAATTTAGACAGATTCAATCCAATGTTTATGATGGCGGATTCCGGAGCGCGTGGATCTATGAGCCAAATTAGGCAGCTTGCGGGAATGCGCGGATTAATCGCTAATACTTCAGGAGCTACAATTGAAATTCCGATTCGTGCAAATTACCGTGAAGGATTGAACGTTTTGGAGTACTTCATCTCATCGCGTGGTGCAAGAAAAGGTTCTGCAGATACCGCTTTGCGTACTGCTGACTCGGGATATTTAACTCGTAGGCTTGTAGACGTATCTCAAGATGTAATTATTAGAGAAGATGATTGCGGTTCAACTGAAGGGATTACAGTTTTTGAGATTAAAGATGGCAAAGAATGTATCGAATCACTTGAGGAAAGACTTATCGGAAGATATCTATGTAAAGATTTGGTAGATGGAAGTACAGGAGAGATTTTAGTTTCTAAAGACAAACTAATGGACGATAAAGATGCTAAACTTATTATTTCTTTAGGTATTGAACGTGTAAATATTAGATCTATACTGAATTGTAAATCCAAGCACGGTGTATGCAAAAAATGCTACGGATCAAACTTAGCCAATGGATTACCTGTGGCCGTAGGAGAAGCAGTGGGAATAATTGCTGCTCAGTCTATTGGTGAACCGGGTACTCAGCTTACAATGAGAACTTTCCATACGGGAGGAATTGCAAGTAGCGGAGATATTACTCAGGGTCTGCCAAGGGTAGAAGAATTGTTTGAAGGAAGAAGACCTAAAAGTTTGGCTATAATAAGTGAAATTGCTGGCAAAGTCAGATTTGAAGAAATAAAGAAAAGTCGTAATGTAGTAGTCTATAATGAGGAAACAGGAGAACAAAGATCTTATTTGGTTCCTTTCGGATCTAGAATTTGTGTTGAAGAAGAAGATGTAATCGAAGCAGGGGATATGATAACCGAAGGTTCGGTAAATCCGCATGATGTTTTAGCTATAAAGGGTCCGGCAGCTTTGGAAGCTTATCTTATACAAGAAGTTCAAAGAGTATATCGTTTGCAAGGCGTAGACATAAACGATAAGCATATAGAGGTAATTGTACGTCAAATGATGCGTAAGGTCAGAGTAGACGAAGCAGGAGATACTGATCTAATTCAGAATTCTTTAGTAGACAAAACAGAGTTTTTACGTGAAAATGACAAAATAAAATCACGAAAAGAAAACGGAGAAACCGAATTAAAAGAAGCATATTGTACACCTATTTTACTTGGAATAACAAAAGCTTCCTTAGCTACTGACTCATTCCTTTCGGCCGCTTCATTCCAAGAAACCACTAGAGTGTTAACAGAAGCAGCAATTAAAGGTAAGGTCGATCCTTTAGTAGGATTAAAGGAAAATGTTATCATCGGTAAGCTTCTACCGGCAGGAACCGGTATACCGAAGTATAGTAATATAAAAATTACTAAAGCTACAGAAGATAATTCAACAACGTTGGAAAACAATTCCGAATATAAAATCCGTCAACTGAGGAGCTTATTAAGATCTCAAAGGCAAGATTAACAAGATTATAATTTTTAAGAACTGATGCATAAAACAGCTTCAGTTCTTAATTCTTTAATAAAATTAATTTACAAATAAAAATCTTATTTGTATAATTAGAAATATAGGTATGAATTTACGTATAATTTATTAATCGGGTATTCATAGTATAGTAATGGTTGGAAAATTTAAATTGTTTTTTTATTAATCTAGTTTGGAACATAGATTAAAATCAGCACCAATTAATAGAGATTAATAAAAATTTTAAAAAATCAGCTAAAAAGGAGAAATGAAAGCATGGCAAATTATGTAAATGAAAGCATAAAAGTAGTAAGCGATTATGATAAAGAAATAGGTGAGGCCTTAAAATTAGAACTCAATAGGCAAAAAAATAATTTGGAATTAATTGCTTCCGAAAATATTGTTTCAGATAAAGTTTTAGCTGCTATGGGAAGTATTATGACAAATAAATATGCAGAAGGTTACCCTGCTAAAAGATATTATGGCGGATGTGCTTACGTAGATATGGCAGAAAACATTGCCAGAGAGAGAGCGTGTAAGTTATTTGAGGCGGAGCATGCGAATGTTCAACCTCATTCAGGATCACAAGCGAATATGGCAGTATACTTTTCTACATTAAACGTAGGCGATACAGTTATGGGAATGAATCTTGCGGAAGGCGGTCATCTTACTCATGGTTCACCGGTAAACATTTCAGGAAAGCTTTATAATTTCGTACCCTATGGAGTAGACAAAGACTCTCATCTTATAAATTATGATGAAGTTTTGGAAACTGCTTTAAAAGTAAAGCCTAAAATGATAATCTGTGGAGCAAGTGCGTACCCAAGGATTATAGATTTTAAAAAATTCAGAGAAATAGCAGATAAATGCGGAGCTTATTTAATGACAGATATGGCTCATATTGCGGGGCTTGTTGCTGCTAAAATACATCCAAATCCTGTACCATACTCTGATTTCGTAACTACTACAACTCACAAAACGTTAAGAGGTCCCAGAGGTGGAATGATACTTTGTAAAGAAAAGTACGCTAATTCTATAGATAAAGCAATATTTCCTGGAATACAAGGCGGACCCTTAATGCATATTATCTCAGCTAAAGCAGTATGTTTTAAGGAAGCTGCCGAAGATCAATTTAAAGAATACTGTAAAAAATTAGTAGATAACTGTAAAGCTTTAGCTGATGAATTATCAAAGTTAGGTGTAAATATGGTTTCCGGTGGAACTGATAATCATTTAATTTTAATAGACTTAACAAAAGATAGTATTACCGGCAAGGAACTTGAAAGTCGTTTAGACTCAGTAAATATAACCGTAAATAAAAACACTGTTCCAAATGAACAGCGTGGACCTTTTATAACCAGTGGAATAAGAATTGGTACTGCAGCAGTTACTTCAAGAGGAATGGGACAGGAAGAAATGAAAGAAATAGCTAAGTGCATCCATTTAACAATAAATGATTTTGATAATAGCAAAGAATATATCAAATCAAAAGTAATGGATATGTGTGAAAGTTATCCTATATACTGTTAAGCTAAATGATTACAAAAAAGCTTTTATAGTTTGTTGGACACAGAATTTGTATTTGTTTTTCATATAAAATGAATGTTATATGAATAGTTTAATCTAATAAAATATTCTCATCAGGTAAATTAACAGTGTTTTCTTTAATGATTTTACCAACTGAAGATTTTATTTTAATATCATAGTGGCATTTAGGAATAATTTTTCCCAAAACTTCAATGTTTTTAATAGAAGATTTTAAGGAATTGGATTTATCTGCGCCCGGATAATCTTTCATAGATTCTATAGTAAAAGATTTTTTAAATTGAGATTCAAAATCCATAGATATATTTTTCTTTTTGTAATCTATATTATATAAATAATTTTTTACATTTTTAAGTAAGACACTAAAAAATTCTACTGCGTACTGATTAAATTCTGTATGCTCTCCTATTTCGCTTACGTATTTAGACATAGCGGGCAAAGCACTCACGAGTTTTCTCATTGCGCAGTTAGATTCTGTTTGGATAATCTCGTAGATTAATTTTAAAGAAGCTATGAAAGCTTTTTCGGTTTTAGCGCTTGAATTATGTACTATTCCAAACTTTTGCTTTCTATTTTTTAATATTTGATTCAGTTCTACTTCTCTCAAGCTGGGATCTAAACTTTGAAGGTAACTTAATTCTATATCACTTATAGTAATATTTTTTTCTTTTGACTGTTTCTTTTTTTCTATTCCTAGTTTTTTATTAAGTTCCGTTAAGTGAGAAGATTCTGAGAGATCATCTGGTTCTGATTTTGAATTATCTTCCAATCTAATTATTATTGATGAATTAGAAGGGTTATTAAATATTTCTTCTTGTGAACGTAGTACATTTAAATAATAATTAAAGACTTCATTGTCGATAG